>NZ_JAINWA010000001.1:1500000-1604152 GCF_021021555.1 Teretinema zuelzerae
TCTCGAACGCCGATCTGCCTGAGTTCGATGCGCATTTTGAATATGCCGACCAAGTCTTTCACCAAATCCCGGAAATCCACCCGGTTTTCGGAACTGAAGAAAAAGAGAATCTTGGGCTCGTCGATCAAATAATGCGTCGCTACCAGCTTCATTTCCAATCTATGCTGAGCGACCTTATCGCGGAAAACCTGGAATGCGGCCGCTTCTTTCTCCCTGAATTCCGCCGCGCGGACAAGTTCTGCCTCTTCGGCTTTTCGTTCGACGACGACGACGTCTTCCGGCCTGATTCCCATGGGAACGCGGACCTTGCCCATAACCAGCGCCAGATCCCGCCCGTAGCGGGTAGGAACCAGCACATAATCGCCGTTCTCGAATTCCAGTGACGGATGCGTGGCATACAGGCTTTCGCTGGAATAATCCAGCTTCAAATGCCATAAGGGCTCGGGAAACACCCAATCGCCCTTCGAGGCGTCTATCGCAATTCCGTCCCGCCCTTCGTCGAGATGATCCTCCAGATTAGAAAGATCTTCGCCCTGGATATCTTCAAAAGATGAACCCATGATTTTTCCGCCTTTTGGTTTGTCAGGAGAGCAAATCCACCAACAATCCATTGATTTCTTCGATTCTTGCCAAAAGACCCAATTGATCTTTTTGATTGGAAAGAATCCCTGCAGCCATCTGCTCCAGTTTCTCGTCGATAACCTGTACCTGGAAAAATTTCTTGCGTTTGAGGATGTTCCCCCCGAGGTACGTTCGGTTACGGTAAAACTTCGGTCCACAACATACTGAATGAACGACCGGACCGCGTTCTTATAGGCCAATATGGTATCCGGAACCTGCTTTTCCTTCAATATATCACCGCTTGAATGGACGTCGTCCATAAGCAGTTCTAAAACCTTCTCTGCGGGCAAGCCGGCAAAACGGGCAGGAACGGCAGGCTCCGCAGGAGAAGCCTCATCGAGCCGCTCCTTAAGCAACGCATCGAATTTTCGTGTTTTGGTTTTTTCTTTCGAACCGGACGCCTTGCCGGCTCCGCTGCGAAGCGCCGCCTGGCTGGCCAATGAACTGAAAAACGGAGAGGAGGGATCAACCGGACCGGGTCCAGCCATTACGTTCTCCCCAAACCGGCGGAAGCGAGGGATCCGTCGAGAGCTTTTTTATTGTTATAATTGCGCAGCGCTTCGTCGAAGGCTTTTTGATCGTCGATAGCGAAGCAGCTCCCGTTCAAAACGACGGATTCTTCGACATGCAGCCGTTTCGTTATAACGGAGCCGAGAACCAGCGCGCTCGATAGAATGAGCACGCCTTCCGGAGCGATTATGTCCCCGAGCACTATTCCGCCGACCGTAATCTGTTTCGCGCGGATATCTCCCCGAATTCTGGCGTTCTCTCCGATAATTACGCGGCCGGGCGTATCAAGACAGCCGTCGATGTCTCCGTCTATCCGCACGAAACCGTTTACGCGGAGATCGCCTTTAAAAAAAGAGCCCGGTCCGATAAGAGTATTTATGGAGACGTCGTCAATTGCGGAAAGAGCCACGGGTGTTTTCCTTATCTGGATGCGGAAGCCTTGATGTTGAGGTACTTCATAGGATCAACTACGTCCGAACCGATGTGAACTTCATAATGGAGATGAGGACCGGTCGAAAGGCCGGTGTTGCCGATATAACCGATTACCTGCCCCTGCTGGATATACTGTCCCTTGGAAACCCGGAAAGACTGCATATGAGCGTACCGGGTGTAGAATCCGTGCTTATGCTTGATGATCACGTAGTTTCCGAAACCGGAATCGTAATCGACCTGTACGATCTGTCCGTCCGCGGTCGCAAGAATCGCGTCTCCCGACCGATACGTCGAAAGATCAAGACCCTTATGAATATACCACTGTCCGGTAAAAGGGTTTCTGTTCTGACCGAATTCCATCGAAGCATGGCCGATTCCGCCCTTGATGGGCCACAGGCTCGGAATATCGGAAAACAAGGTTCCCTGGGAATTCAGCAGCTTCCCGATTTCCTGAATGGGCTGAACAGAACTTTCAAGATAGCCGGTCAGACGCTGCAATTCGGATGCTTCACGCAGCGAGCCCTGAGCGGATTCGGTAACATTGAACAGGGAAGAAAGATCGCCGTTCTGAATGGAGCTTTTCGCGGCAGAAGTGGAGGAATCAAGACCGATAAGCGAAAGCGTTCCGGAAAAGGCGTTTTGAAAGTTCTGAGCGGCTTTAATAAGCCGGCCGGTTTCGTCCTTCAACAGGTCCAGGCTGGCGCGGGTCTCACCGGCTTCCTGGCGAAGTTCCGCAAGATCCTTGCTTGCAAGGACGGAATGGCGCGAAAACAGAAAAAACGACCCGATAATACCGGCAATCGCGAAAACAAAAAATATGAGGGAAAAGAAACTCGTTTGAAAATTTATCACTCTTTTTTGAGAGTGGGGAACAATCATGATTGTAAGCTTGCGCCGTCCGCCGCGGGCTACCGAAGCGAATGCAGAGCCGATGGCGCGAAAGCTCTTTCCGAAAAAGCGTCCGATGGACCGGATTACATTATTCTCAACCCGTTTATAACCTCTCGTTCTCGGCACCGTTTACTCCCTTCTCCGCAACCCTATAACCATATAATTCTACCATATACGCAAAATACCTGTCAAATCATCCGTAGCTCATTATCGACTCTTTTTTAAAGGTTGACGACGACCCAAGGGTGTGGTATTTTTCTATTATACTTATCATCTGCCTATTCGGGCAGCTACTACTCTCGTATCGGATGTCAGCCATGCAATTTTTTGATACTCACGCTCACATAGGGCTTATCTATGAGGACCCCATAGAACAACTTCGCGTCATACAAGAAGCGAAGCAGGCTCAGGTTACGCGAATCGTCAGTATCTGCAACAGTCTGCACGATTTCAGCAAAGTATATCCTCTTTTAAAATCCGCTTCGTCGGTATATCACGCTATCGGTGTTTCTCCGTCCGAAGTCACAAACCCGGGCAAAGACTGGATTCATACGGTAGAGGAAGGCCTTAAGCTTTCGAACGTAGTCGCACTCGGAGAAATCGGGCTCGATTATTTCCGTAAATACGGAGACAAGCGATCCCAGATCGAGCTGTTCATTACGCAGCTTGAAATCGCGTCGAAGGCCGATATGCCCGTCATTATACATAATCGGGACGCGGGCAAGGATGTATTAGACATACTTGCGGAACGCCTTCCGGAAGCAGGCGGCGTTCTCCACTGCTATTCAGAAGACGCAGAATACGCGCGGATCGCCCTTGATCTGAACCTCTATTTCTCCTTCGCGGGCAATCTGACGTACCGGAACGCGAGAAATCTGCATGAAACCGTGCTGAGCCTGCCGATCGACCGCATTCTCGTAGAGTCCGAAAGCCCGTTCATGGTTCCCGCGGATTATCGCGGCAAGCGGAATATGCCGGCCTACACTCCTTCGACCGTAAAATTTCTCGCGGAAATGCTTGAAATGGATCTTGAGGAGCTTGCGGACCAGCTGTGGAAAAACAGCTGCAAATTTTTCCGTCTTCCCGAGTAAACATGGCCTCCTTGTATCATCCAGTGAAAATAGGCTCCCTTCAACTCGAAGGGAACCTGTTTCTCGCGCCGGTAGCCGGATATTCCGACCGCGCGTTCAGATCCCTCTGCATCGAGTTCGGAGCCTCGTTCACCTATACAGAGATGGTGTCCTCGGAAGCGCTCACGCGCGGATCGGGAAAAACCGAGAAGCTCCTGCAACGGGCTCATAACGAAAAAAAATACGCTGTCCAGATATTCGGAAGCGACCCGGAGCGGATGGCCGACGCGGCTTCGATGGTCGCGGACGAAGCAACCCCCGAATGCATCGATATCAACGCCGGATGCCCCGTGCCCAAAATCTGGAAAAACGGAGCAGGCTCTGCCCTGACCCGGGATCCGGATCGGCTTGCCCTCATCGTCCGGGCGGTAACGGACAGAATGAAAAACAAGGCCGCTGCCGAAGAAAGAGACACGATGCCGGTGACTGTGAAAATCCGCTCCGGGTGGGATGATTCGGCCTTAAGCTGGAAAGAAGCCGCCGAAGCCGCTGTTTCCGCTGGAGCCGCCGCGATAACGCTGCACCCGCGAACCAGGGCCCAGGGATACGAAGGCAAGGCCGACTGGAAGATTCTCGCGGAACTGTCGGCCCTGATTCACTCATCCCATCCCGGAATCCCTGTTTTCGGTTCGGGTGACCTGTTCACTCCGGAATCGGCGAAAGAAATGCTGGAACAAACAGGCTGCGACGGAGTCATGTTCGCTCGCGGCGCAATGGGAAATCCGTTCATTTTCCGCCAGGCTATCGAATACCTCTCCGAAGGCACCTGGGAAGCGGTTCCTGCCCAGGACAGGATCGAAGCGGGCTGGCGGGAGCTGCGCCAACTGAGCGAGGATTCAGGGGAAACAGCCGCCTGCAGGGAAATGAGGAAACGCTTTTGCGCCTATTCCAAGGGCCTCGAGGGAGGGGCCTTTCTCCGTCTCGAAATCGTCAAAGCATCGAGCATAGAAGACTACAGAAACCTCTTCGCCTCGCATGGATTCGTCCTTTCCTGAGCCGAACTCCCTTGCAAATTCAAGCTCCGACCGTCTAATATGAGGCATGAGTCTTTTGAACGCTCTTTTCGCTTTCCTGAAAGAATTAGTCGAAACACTGTTCGCCTCCTCTTCTTCCCCGGAACAAAAAAAGCGTCACGACCTCAAACAACTCCAGCTGAAAATCAAGGAAATCGATCCGCCCCTCTATCGTCCGGACGGCTTTCTCCTTGCCTCCTTTCCCGCCGCCCTCTATCAAATGTACCAGTTCATCGCTCCGATCCGGGAAATTCTTTCGGCAACTCTGGCAAGCACAGACAAGCGGATAAGCGAAAAATACCGGGATTTTCTTATCGAGTCGTCTCTCGCGACCGAACAGCTTGCGCTGAGGCGAACATTTCTCTACCAGGAAAGAATAAAAGCGCTCATCGCTTCTCACCTGTCCCCGGAGCGCGTCATCGAGGAGCAGGCAAAGCAGTTTTCGCAGTTCATCAAGGCGCTGGACACCCCGCAGGTGCAGCAAAGCTCACGGCTTATCGAGAAACTCTTCTGTTTGCACGATTTTTGTCAATTCGATTTCAACTCGTTTTTCGCGAACTTCGACCCGGCCTTTAAAACGCATGCCGGACAGGATACGACAGTTGAAAATCCCAGCTTCAAACCGGTCGAAGTAGCAGAAATCGTGCCCCAGCTGATGGATCTGCATTATCTGGTGTCCAGGCTCGAGATATCGAAACAGGTAATTGAAACCGTGGCCGAACTCGAGAGCAAGCGGACAAACGACGAAATGACGCCGGAAAGCCACTCGCGCATCGACCGTATTTTCCAGGCTCTCATGTGGCTCCTGCAAAAAAAGCTGTCTGCCGACACCCTCCTGACCATCATCCGCCTGACGAAAAACGACCCGGACTTCAAGCCCGAACAGCCCTCCCTGAAAATAGACCACATCGCGGACTACCGAGAGCATATAACGGAGTTCTTCCACAGCGATTCGCGAAAGCTTCAGAAAGAACAACAGGAAAACGAGATAAAGACCCTGATTGAAGGCGCATTCGGCAACCGGCCGCTGGAAACAATCGCCGGCTATAACGAGTCGACAGCCGCCCTGCTCCAGGATTTTACGCCCTTCTCCCTCGACTGGGTCAAACCGCTGGAAATAATCAAAACCTTTTCCATACACCACTTCACCCCCCACTATCGCCAAATCCTTAAAAGCATCATCGTCGAGGGCTATTTCAATAACAGAAACCTTCAAAGCTCGTTTGCCGGATCCTTCTCTTTCTGCGAATCGATTCCCGCTAAACTCAGGGAATTCGAACAGCTGTTCGAGGACAACCAGCCGTGCAGTTTGAAAATCATGACCGGGTATTTAACTGAAATGCAAAACGGACTTGACTTTGAAAAACCGTTGCGGAAGATGGTCGAAAACATGAATAACCACGCGAAGGGATTCGTGCAGCAAGCCGTAACGCAGCTGTCGGATGTTTTCAATTTTTGCATCATTATTCTGGAAGATAATAAAAAAACGATTCCGGATTATATAACCAATATCCGCAATCTGACCGCTTCGACGAAAAACAGCGAATCGTTTGCATGGATCGAGAAAGAGCATCCAATCTTCCGTAATTTTCTTGAAATAATGAAAAAGTATGCTATAGTAGGTACGTTATCCGTATCATCTAGCGTTTCAGACCAGTCGGAGACCCGGGAACCATAATGGCAAAATCGAAAAAAAACAGCGCTCTTGAGGCCTCATCCGAAAAACAAATCTATGATCTGAAACAACTGCTCGAAATATCTAAAAGCCTCAATTCGGTGATCGATTTTTCAACGCTGATCGAAGCCATCCTTTACACCTGCATGGGTCAGATGAAAACCCTCGGCGTCGCGATTTTTACCAAACAGAATTTCGACGCGTGCTGCTTTCAGCTAAACAGAAACTATTGCGGCTTTGAATTGAATCCGAATTCCGATTACTCATTCCCCGAAACGCACCCCCTGATCGCCTTGCTGAGCAGCCAAAATTCTTGCGTGACGCCCGAGGTCATCCAAAAGGAATTAACGCCGGATACTGCTCTCAAGAATCTGATGGAACTCAATCCAAGCCTCATCGTTCCCCTCAAAGCCAAGTCGCATATAAACGGAATGCTCGTTCTCGGGGAACAGATTACCGCGGAAGAGTATTCGACCTATGAAAAAGAGCATATCCTGAACATCGCGTCTCTGGCGGCCATCGCTATCAGCAACGCCGCGCTTCTGGAAATGACGACGACCGACATGATGACGCATCTGAAACTGAAGCATTACTTTTATACCGTCCTCATGCAGAGGCTGGAAGACAGCATATCTCAAAAGTCCCCGCTTTCAATTCTCATGCTGGACATAGACTTCTTTAAGCGATTCAACGACACCTACGGACATGCGTGCGGTGACGTCGTCTTGCAGATGGTGGCTTCGGTCATACAGGCTAATACGAGAAATCAGGATATGGCGGCCCGCTACGGCGGCGAAGAATTCGTCATCATGCTCTGCGATACGCCGGTTCACACCGCTGAAAAAATCGCTGAGCGGATCAGAAAATCCATTGAAAACCTCGATATCCTCTACGACAGCCAGCACCTCAGGCTCACCATTTCCATCGGCGTGGCCGAGTTCAATCACACAGTCGATCAAACCGCGAAAAACCTCGTAGACCGCGCCGACAAGGCCTTGTATACATCCAAGCAGACAGGAAGAAACAAGGTTTCGGTAGCAGAATAAATTCCAAAATATCAATGAGGAAGAATAATGCGCGAACCCTGGTGGAAAACAGCCGTATTTTACCAAATTTATCCGAGAAGCTTCCAGGACAGCAATAACGACGGAATCGGAGACCTTCCGGGCATCATCTCCCGTCTGGATTACCTCGTGGAACTCGGAGTCACAGCTTTGTGGATATCTCCGTTTTTCAAGTCTCCTATGGACGATTTCGGCTACGACATCAGCGACTACTGCGACGTAGACCCCGTCTTCGGGAACCTCGAGGACGCCAAGAAACTCATTGCGGAAGCTCATGCGCGCGGTCTTAAGCTTATTTTCGATTTGGTCATAAACCATACGTCGGACCAGCACCCCTGGTTTCAGGAAGCCCGATCTTCGCTCGACAATCCCAAGCACGACTGGTACATCTGGAAGCCCCGGCATGATCGGGCTACCGGCAAAAAATTGCCGAAACCGAACAACTGGGTATGCCAGTTCGAATTTAAAAGCGCCTGGTGGGATAATCCCCAAACCGACGAATGGTATCTTGCAACGTTCACCCGCCATCAGCCGGAAGTAAACTGGCGGAATCCCGAACTGAAAAAAGCCATGTTCGATGTGATCCGCTTCTGGCTCGACCTCGGCGTTGACGGTTTTAGAATGGACGTAGTGAACTGGTTTATCAAAGATCCGCAGTTCAGGTCGAATCCCTTCACCTTCAACGCGAATCCCGAGATCTTTCAAAAACACATATACGATAGAAACCAGCCAGAAACACACGATATATGCAAGGAAATCAGACGGATCGCCGACTCCTACCCGGGAGACAGGGTGCTCGTCGGCGAAATTTTCAGCCGAGATCCAGACATCGCGGCATCCTATCAGGGGAACGGAAAAAACCAGCTTCACCTGGCCTTCAATATGGAGATGCTCTATCTCAAATGGGACGCGAAACGCCTTGCGCAGGCGCTGGAGCATTGGTACCGGGTCCTGCCGCAGGAAGGGTGGCCGAATTTCACGCTCAGCAACCATGACCAGCCCCGCCACGCAAGCCGCTTCGCCGACAAAAAAGGACGATATTTCAAGCAGCGCGCGGAAATCGCGGCGATGATGCTGTTAACGGTTCGAGGCACCCCGTTCGTATATTACGGAGAGGAGCTCGGAATGCCGAACACTGCCATCCCCCGGAATGAGCTGGTCGATCCGACGGGAATAACGTTCTGGCCCCTGCCCCTCGGACGCGACGGCGAACGGACCCCGATGCAATGGACGCGCGCAAAAAACGCGGGATTCACGTCTGATGACGCGTCTCCCTGGCTTCGGCTCGGCGATCTTGAAAACGGCGCCACCCTGGAAGACCAGAAAAACGACGAGCGCTCGCTGTGGAACTGGTACCGCTCGCTCATCGAAATCAGGAAAACCTCCGAGGCTTTGACGATCGGAGACTTCGCTATGATCAGTCCCGGCGAAAACGATGTGGTATCCTATGAACGGACAAGCGGAACCGAACGCATTCGTTGCGCGCTGAATTTCTCGCCCTCCGCGCGAACCATCGGCTTCAACTCTCAAGCAGAAGTAATTCTGGGCAACGAAAGGGCAGCTGGTTCAATACTCGAAGCCGGAGCCGTATGCCTTGCGCCTCACGAGGCATTGCTGGTACGCTTTTGATATGAGTTTTTTTTCGTTCATGCAGAAACGCCTCCGCTGGAGCTACTGGAACGCCGCGCTTTTGCTGATTGCGGTTAACATCGGCGTCTTTATGCTCACATCAATGAATTACCGTCTGACGCAATATCTTGCGCTCAATCCCCTGCTCATGCTCAGACAGGGAATGTGGTGGCAGGTTTTCACCTACCAGTTCGTTCACGGCGGAACCGGACATCTGTTGTCCAACATGATCGGCCTGTTTTTCTTCGGCGCCATGCTGGAACGGCATAGAAGCTTCGGATCGTCGGAATTTCTCCTTTTCTACCTCGTATCCGGCACCCTTTCCGGAATCGCTTCCTTCTTTGTGTATTGGATCACCGGAACCTGGTTCGTTTTTTTGATGGGTGCTTCGGGCGCCGTCTTTGCGGTGCTCTTCGTGTATGCAGTGGTCTATCCACGATCGACGATCTACCTCATGGGATTCGTTCCCGTTCCCGCCCCGCTATTGGTAATAGGATATGCCGGCATCGAAGTATTCAGCCTCATCAGCGGAAGCAACAGCGGAATAGCGCATGGAACGCATCTGTTCGGCTTCGGCTTCGCCTGGCTGTATTGCCGAACGCGCCTCGGAATCAAACCCCTACAGGCCTGGCGGAACATGTGAGCCGATTCCGGCTTTTTTCGGCATTCAGATTCTCGAAAATTGTTATGCTCGTCGGCGTATCCGGCATGTTGCACTGCGCTCTTGCGGCTCAGACAATGCTCAGCATTCCGGTCTGGATATATCTTGAAGCCGTTCCCGGCAGCGGAAAGACTCATTCCTCGCTTTCCGATATTCCGCCGTACGAAGATCTGCGGGATCTCTCGTCCTTTCTCTTCGGCGGAATGATTTACGGATGGAAGTTTTCCTATATCCCGCCGGATAAAGCCAGAAACGTGGAAGAGGAATTTTCGCTCGAACCGATAGTCGCGCTGTCTCCGGAGGACCCCTCGCTAAGGCTCGAAGATGTAAAAAGCAGCTATCCGCGGCTCGAAGGCTGGGCACGATACGCGCTTTCGGAGGCTCAGGCAAAAAGGCTTCAATACTGGGAATCGAGCGGGTTCAGAACCGGAAAGGGAAGAGGAAGCGGAGAAAGGAAAGACGAAAGCGGCGGAATCAGGGATGCGTACGTCAAAGCCCTGCTGAATTCAGTCCGAGAGCGAGCCAGAGAGATGGAAAAAAACAAGCCGAAGGAAATAACCGGTGAATTGCTCCTCAGAGACAACCCCCGCCTGTTTCCGGACGAAGGCTTGTTCATCGCGGAAGTCAGGACTGTCATTCATATTGAAAGCGTCGTTCCCTATCGGTTGTATTAAGGCGTCGCTTCGTCACGCTAACGGAAAGAAAACCCGGACCCGCGAGCCTGAATCGCAGCGGTCTATCAAGAGAGAGCCGTTCAACTGCGAAACCAGAGCCTCGATCATCTCGTAGCCGAGAGAGTCTCCCTTTCGGACGGATTCGTCGAAGCCGCGTCCGTTATCGATGATCGACAAAACTGCCATGCCCTGCGCCGCGTCGAGAAATTCAATATCGATGAAGCCTTCATCTCCGATGCCGAAGGCATGAAGAAGGCTGTTCGACACCAGCTCGTTTATTACCAACGCCAGAGGAAGGGCCCTCTCGATGGAAAGCGAAATATCGATTCCCGACACTGAACACTGCACCTTCGAGCCGATCTCCGAATAGAGCGATACCAGATAATCGCACAAGCCGGTGCAGTATTCCTGCATGACGATGGACTCGACATCCGAAAATCGGAAAAGCGTTTCATACACCATGGAAAGAGCCATTATGCGCGAATGCGTCGTTTGGAGCGCTTTTTTCACCGGCTCATCCGTTGCGTGGATCTGCTGGAGATGCACGATGCTCGACAACAGCTGAAGATTGTCCGCCACCCGTTTTTTCAATTCCAGAAGAAGGTTTTCCTTTTCTTCAAGAATCCGTTCCGAATCCCGCGTCCGGTCTTCAAGAGATGCGGCCATGCGGTTGAAGGCGATCATCAAGTCGGTGATTTCGTCATGGGCGCGGTTCATGCCGGATCGCACGGCAAGGTCTCCGTCGGCCAAACTTTTGGAAAACTCGGTGAGCCGGATTATTCGGTCGACGAAGAGACGCCTCGCCATCTGAATGCACACGGCAAAAGCAGCGATACAGGCGAATAACATTAAAATCAGCACGCGCGCTATCGGAACCCCGGCCTCGTACAGCACGACGTCGTACGGAATCCGGACGGTTACGGTGAATTTCTGGCCGGAATCTGAAAGGGTTTGAGACGACGCCAGGTATTTTTCTCCGCCTATCTGAATAGTGCGCGTTTCCGCCCGTTCCCCGATCGATGAAAGCGCCTGCAGCTCGGAAAGAACGAAATCGCCCGGCTTGTCGGAATTCATACCGCTGGAAGAGAACAGGCGTCTCCCGTGAGCGTCGAATATTTCAAGAATCGTACCGTCGTCGGGAATGCGCTGGAGAGACAGCTCCGTGTTGTAATACGAGAGGTCGTAGGCGGCGATAAGGACAAGGGATGCGCCGGAAGCGATCTCTGCCGGAAGCGAATAGATTATAGACGGGGCGCCGGTCGATTTGCTGTAAAGAAAAGAACTCGCCGTAAATTCCCTGCGCCGCAAAGCATCGCTGAAATACTCGCGGTCGGACAGCGAATAGCCTGTTTTGCCCACTCCGGATGCGACGACAGAGCCTGCTTCGTCGGCTGCAAGCAAAACCGCGTAATCAGGATAAATTTTCATCAAGCTCTTGAAATAAACGTCCAACGTAGCATAATCCGCGCGACCGACTGCCCGGGTCTGTGATACCGCTTGCAGCAATTCTTTCGCGGAGCGGCAGATCAAACGCTGCTCGTTGATAAATCCTTCGCACAAATTGTCTAAAAACTGTTCTTTTTTGGAAATGGAAGCATAGCGCGCCGATGTGACGGAATACACGGTTATCACCAGCGTTGGAACAAGCGCAATGAGAACTATGAAGAAGATCTTTGTCCAGATTCTCAGGTTTTTTTGCACCCTTTACTGCGCTCCGGTGAAAATGATATAAAGGTAGGCATATTGTAACAGGAGTAAGTCATGGATGTACAGTCGATAATCAAAAATCTGCATCCCCTGGAAATCCGCGTTCTCCGGGCCTATGAGCCGGGAACAGAGTTGTCCATGGAGAAACTCGAAAAAGAACTCAATTATAAACCCGGACATGCGAACCAGGCGTTTTCATGGCTTGGAGGAAAATTTCTGGTCAAGGAGCTTCGCAGGGAAGCGAATACTTTTTTTGAAATAACAGAGCTCGGCAGGGCATGGGCATCGGAAGGAACGCCTGAAGAAAAAATCCTGAAACTCCTGCAGGAAAAAGGACCGCACAGCCTTCCGGAGATAGCCGCCGCGCTAAAACTGGAAAACAAGGACGTCGGTTCGGCCTTCGGACAGCTTTCTAAAGAAGGCGCCGTTCAGATGGGAGAAGACAAAAAAGCCGTCTTCAACTGCATGCCCCAGGATAAACGCATGGCCATAACCATCGCTCTGGTCCGCCTCGCGTCCCAGACGCCTTCCGGCGCCATCGACCAGAAAACCCTGACCCCCGATGAAATAGCCGTCATGTCGTCTCTCGCCAAAAAACGAGGCTCGGCGGATTCGCCCTTCCGCATTCTTGAACGGGAAACCGTCTTTTACGCGCTTCAGGACGAGGCGAAGGACGTTAAGAAAGCCCTGGATGCCGCGGGCATCACCGGAGAAGAAATAGGCACGGTTACCCCGGCGCTGCTGAAATCGGGAGACTGGAAAAAAGGTTCGTTCAGAGGATACAACATCGCCGTTCCGCCGGCCCGCGTCATACCGGGAAGAACCAATCCCTACGTGAGCTTTCTCGAGAGCGTGAAAGACAAGCTGTGCTCGCTCGGCTTCGAAGAATTCGACGGGCCCCTGGTAGAGACGGAATTCTGGAACTCCGACGCCCTGTTCATGCCGCAGTTCCACGCCGCGCGCGACATCCACGACGCGTATTACGTGAAAAATCCCACCCACGCCAAATCGATAGAAGAACCCTGGCTTTCGAACGTAGCCGCCGCCCATCAGAACGGCGGAAACACCGGAAGCCGCGGATGGAACTACAGCTTCGACCGCGACTTCACCCGCCGGCTCATCCTCAGAAGCCAGGGAACAGCGCTCTCAGCGCACCAGCTCCACAAAGCGAAGATTCCCGGCAAGTATTTCGGCATCGCCCGCTGCTTCCGCTACGACAAGGTCGACGCGACCCATCTTTCGGACTTCTATCAAACCGAGGGAATCGTTCTCGGCGACGAAGTGAATCTGAAAACCCTTCTCGGCTTCCTGGAAATGTTCGCGGTGGAAATCGCCGGAGCGACGGAAGTAAAATACGTTCCCGGATACTTCCCCTTCACCGAGCCCTCGATCGAAGTGCACATCAAGCACCCGGTTCTCGGATGGTTCGAGCTGGGAGGCTCCGGAATCTTCCGCCCGGAAGTAACGAAGGCGATGGGAATCGACGTGCCGGTTCTCGCCTGGGGAATCGGCATCGACCGCATGGCGCTCATGGCCCTGGGCCTCAACGACCTGCGCGAGCTTTTCTCCGGAGATATCGAAGGCGTCCGCCTGCGGAAAGCAAAGTATTAAAAAGGAGCTATCATGCCAAAGATCGAAGTGAACGAGCGGCTCTTCTTCAGCCTCCTCGGCGATACATACGACTACCAGAAACTCGAAGACCGGCTCACCTGCGCGAAGGCTGAGCTCGATGAAAAGCCGGACATGTCCGTCTCTTCGGACGTCCGCACCATTAAAATCGAGCTGAACGATACCAACCGCCCGGACCTCTGGTCTACTGCCGGCGTTGCCCGCCAGCTCAGGCTGCACGCGAAAAAAGGACCGGGAAAGAACGGAACCAAAGCGGACTATTCGGCATTCTTTTCGACGCAAAACGACGTTAAAGACTGCGCGAACCGCGTCGTTACGGTGGACCCGGCCCTGAAGGAAATCCGGCCCTACATGACGGCCTTCGTGATTTCCGGAAAACCCATCGACGAGCCGATGCTGCTGGACATCATTCAAACGCAGGAAAAACTGTGCTGGAACTTCGGACGAAAGCGCAGATCCATCTCCATGGGAGTATACCGCTCCGCAAACATTTCCTGGCCGGTTCATTACAAGGCAGTCGATCCCGATAAAACCAGCTTCGTTCCGCTCGCATGCGACGCGCCCATGACCTGCCGTCAAATTCTGACCGACCATCCCAAGGGAAAAGAGTACGGCTGGATCCTCGCCCAGGCAGAGAAGTTCCCCCTGCTCGTCGACGACAAAAACGAAGTCCTCTCGATGGCGCCCATCATCAACAGCGCAACGCTCGGAGCGGTCCAGGTGGGAGACAGGGATCTGCTCGTCGAAATGACCGGCACGGATATGCCGAGCCTCGTTCTTGCAACCAGCATCGTCGCCTGCGATTTCGCGGACGCCGGCTACTCCATCCTTCCTGTAAAAGTTGAACACCCCTACGACACAGGATTCGGCAAGGCCGTCACAACGCCCTTCTACTTCCAGAAGCCCGCCTCGACCACAATACCCGCGATCAACCGGCTTCTCGGCACCGAGCTCAAAGCGGCGGAGATTGCCGACGCCCTCGAGCGAATGGGCTGCGCCGTAGAAATTTCAAAGGAAACCGTCGCCATTCGGCCTCCCGAATACCGCAACGACTTCTTGCATGAAGTGGACATCATCGAGGATGTAATGATGGGCAGGGAAATCTCGAGCTTCCCCCCGCCAAACCGTCGGACTTCACGATCGGCCGGCTAACGCCTGTAACCCTTTTCAGCCGCAAGGCGAAAAGCCTGATGGTCGGGCTCGGCTACCAGGAGATGATTTTCAACTATCTGGGTTCGGGAAAAGATTTTATCGAAAGAATGAATATCGCAGGAACGGAAATCGGGGCAAAGGTCATCGAAATTTCCAACCCGATGACCGAAAACTATCAGTTCGTCAGGCCGTCCATTCTTCCAAGCCTCCTCGCCGCTGAAGCTCCTTCCGGCAACGCCGTCTATCCGCACAGAATTTTCGAAATCGGAAAAGTCGCGTATCTGGAAGAAAGCGAAAATACCGGAACCCGAACCAGACAGCACCTCGGCTTTCTTTCGGCGTCCGGCGAGGCGAATTTCAACGAAGCCGCAAGCCAGGTCGCCAGCCTGCTCTATTATCTGGACCATGATTACTCGGTATTCGAAACGCAGGACCCGCGGTTCATCCCCGGGCGCCAGGCAGGAATCCTTGTAAACGGCGTCCAGGCGGGCATTTTCGGAGAAATCCATCCCCAGGTTTTGGAAAACTGGACGATCGGCATCCCCTGCGTCGCAGGAGAGATCGATCTCGAATTGCTGATGTAATCAGACTATAAAACGGAAACCCGGACAGAATCGCCGCTGATCCGGGCTTTTTTTTGATACTCCGATCCCGTCAAGTCAGCGTTCCATATTTCCCGGGAACACCGTTCATACACAAAACTGTTCAGCTTAACAACCGCCTCCGGGAAGAAGCCCTTCAACCCCGTAACATCCATGATGGCGAACACATAGAGAACGCCGTCGCTCGTATTCCGCTTATGAGCCAATTTCCCGTTAAAATACAACGGCTCCCGATCCAGCAGACATTCTATTTGACAAACGGTGTTTTGAGTTACAGCTGTCCACTCGTCCGGAAGATAACAGGATAAATGCGTTATGCTGATGTCGAACACCTCGGCCGCGTGGACTTTAGAATCGGCAAGAATTTTGACCGAGCTCGAAGTTCCGCCCCGCGCGCGAAGCACGGAGCGGGAACCGTTAACCCTCAACGACTCCAGCATATTCGCCAGAGAAAAAAGATTCCGATACGGGCACACGTCCAATGGCAGGAACGGACGCCCGTGCGTACCGTTCGCCCTGAAATGATAAAAAAAATCTTGAATGGTCGACTGGGAATGCTCGCGATTATATAAAATTCCGAAGTGAATGCGTCCGTTCCATGTTTTTTCAGTAGTTTCAATCCATGCGGTCCAATCCAGATCGGGGATGCGGGAATCGATGCAGCAGAGAAAAAAAACTTCGGGGACAAAGGCCAGAATATTCCGGATCTGTAAATCGATTTCCGCTCGGCTTTCTCCTTCCAGGAAATGAACCTCGCAGCCTTTCATACAGAATCCTTTAAGAAACTCAAAGGGAATTCGCGATCTATCAGGAGCAACTACAAACGTCTTCATCCCGGCCTCCGCTCATTTTTTTGGATACATTTTAGCGATCTCTCTAAATGATATGGAAGCAAATGAGCATTACAAGGCGGTTTAGTAAAATGGCCGTTCTTTTTACAATCGGCTTGCAGGCATGGACCGGATGTTTTAGTATTCCGGGTAATCGATACGCGGCGTTTTATGCACAGGGAGGGACCATGCGGCATCAGATAATTGAACTGGACTGCGATTATTCGCGCGCAGGAATCGGCGCGCCCCAGCAAAAAGCGACGTTGCACACCTATATATTGGACAATTCGCTGGAAATGCAGCCGTTCAGACGAAGGCCTATGGTCCTCATCTGCCCGGGGGGCGGCTATGAATTCACCTCGTTTCGGGAAGGAGAGCATATCGCCGTCAGGATGAACGCGTTGGGATTCCAGGCCGCGATCCTGAAGTACAGCTGCAAGCCCGCTGTGTTTCCGGCGCCTCAGCTTGAAGCGGCCGCGGCCGTCGCCCTGATACGAAAAAACGCCGCCGCCTGGCATATACATCCGAAGAAAATCATCGCCGCGGGCTTTTCTGCGGGGGGACATCTGGCGGCCAGCCTCGGAACGCTTTGGAACGAACCCTTTCTTTCGGAGCTGACAGGAGTAAAACCCGCGCTGATACGGCCGAACGCTCTGCTCTTGTGCTATCCGGTTATCACTTCGGGTGAATTCGCCCACAAAGGATCTTTTAAAGCCTTGCTTGCGGAACGCCACGACGAGCTGCTCGAGAGCGTTTCTCTGGAAAAAAGGGTGACGAGCGACACGCCGCCCGCGTTCATCTGGCACACGGTCGAGGATCAGCTGGTTCCGGTCGAAAACTCCCTGCTTTTCGCGCAAGCCTTGCGGGCAAAGGGAGTTCCCTTCGAAATGCACTTGTATCAAAGAGGAGGGCACGGGCTTGCCGCGGCGACGGAAGAAACGGCGAACAGTCTCGGGTGGGGGATACAGGAAGACTGTCAGGGCTGGATAGACCTGGCCGGCCGATGGATACGATCTCTATAAGCGTTATTCCGATTTCTCGAGGATTTTTCTGAATCCTCTTTCATCGATTATCTTGATTTTGCCCCTGCTCAGCTCGACATACCCGTTTTTCTCGAAGTACTTGAGCATTCTGCTCACTACCTCGCGGGCGGTGCCGAGCTCTGCGGCAATCTCGTCATGCGTCGAATACACGATAAGCGACGGTCGAGACAATAGATATTGGGCTATTCGGACGTCCATCGCCTTGAAGGCGACCTGCTCCAGAACCCACATAATATCGGAAAGCCTGGAGTTCATGGTTTCCAGCATCAATTTTTGGATCGAAGGGTACCGTGAATGGATATCAGAGAATATATCGTTTGAAAGGGTGGTTATCCTGCAATCGGTATCGGTTTGAATCATCGCCTGCATCGGCATCGATCCCATTACGCAGGAAACGGAGAGCGTGCATAAATCGTTCGCGAACAAGCGATACAGGGTGATTTCCCTGCCGCCGTCGGACAGGATATATACGCGTACGACCCCTGAAACGACGACGATAACGCCTTTACAGCTTGTTGAATCGAATAAAACCGTTCCGGCGGGAATATCGGCAACCCGCAGATGCGAATGAACCATCGACTTGTCTTCGGGAGAAAGATAGATATCCAGGGGAAAGGCTGTTTGCGTATCGTCCATAAGAGCCATTTTCTCCGAAAATACCATTCCCCGCAAGCGGTAACGGTTTACAACGATTCTTTAAAAAGCTTCTACTTCGCTTTTATTCGGAAGGACAAAGGCGCAGACGAGATAGATCAGAATGCCTGTTCCGTAGCATAAGCCGAGGACAGCCCACACAATCCGCACAATCGCGACATCGATATTAAAATACTCCGCGACGCCGCCGCACACTCCGAATATCTTTCTTCCCTGTTCGATCTTATAAAGCCGTCGGGCCATGCTTATCTCCTCCGAATCAGAAAACGCATACGGTTATACGGAGCTTACCCTATCCAAAGATTCCGGTTCGACAGCCTCGTATGAATTCTCGTCATCAAATAAAAAAATCTCTTCTATCGGGGTTTCAAAAAAAACAGACAGTCGATGGGCAAGATGCAAAGAAGGGTTATACCTTCCCGATTCAAGCGAAATGATAGTTTGCCTGCTCACGCCGACCCATTCCCCCAATTCCTGCTGTGTCAAACCCCGCATTTGCCGTAAATCAGATAAAACATTTTTCATACACACCTCCTGGCTTACGCACCAGTGATTTTCGTTATTTATGTACATTATTTTTACATTCCTCAGCTACGAAAAAAAACGTACGGCGTTCGGCTTCAGTAGCCGAACACCGTACGTTCCGATTAAACAGACTTAGTCTTTAGCAGTTTCTTTCTCGAGGAAGGAGAGCGCTTCCTTCGCCTTGAATTCGGCGAAAGCGGCGGCTTCGTTGCGTACGAAGCTTCCTGAAACCTCTTCAAAGCTCTTTCCTACGTTCGCCTTCGGGAAAGAGGCCAGAACGTATACGCCTCCTTCAGGATCTACCCAGACCTCGTCGCGCTCGACGCCGGACAGAGACTGATCCGCGACCTGTTTGGAGATGTTCTCCATGAATTCGAGAACCTGGCGGTTGTCGCCGGAACCGGAATCGCTGGTGTAGTTGGTCAGCGCGGTTTTAACGCTCGTGGTAACCCAGCGTGCGATCTGATCTTTGGCGTCTGCTTCAGCGCGCATGATGGAATTCGGCTTGTTGGACATTTTTCCATATCCTACGGCAAAATACATTTCCGCGGATTTCGGAATCTTGTTCACCCACTGAGGCTGAGGCACGCCTTCAAGACCAATAAGCGGTTTTGCTACTGGTTCAGCATCTTTGTCGGGGCTGGAACCGCAAGATACGAACACGGAAGCCGCGAGCGCGATAGTTGCCAGAACGGCAAGAATTTTCTTCGTCATACATTTTCCTCCAGAATAAATCTCATTGCAGTAAGCTTAACACACTGCAAATAACAAAACAAATCAGCAAAGGTTATTTGTCACTTCTCCGCGAAAGAATCCTTAATAATATCCACTTCCTCTACAAACGCGGCGCGGGTCAGCTTTTCGCCGTCGTACAGCATCGCTTCGGGGACTCCGTAGGCCTTTTCCAGGGATTCCGCAGTCAGAACCTCTTCCGGAGTCCCCAGATCTATCGATCGATCGGGATGAAAAAGCATGACCGTATCAAAGTACTTTCTGGTAAGCGCGAGTTCATGAAGAGAGACATACACAGACACAGGCGTTTCCCTGCACAGGTTTTTGAAGAAATCCAGAGCTTTTTCTTTTTGCCTCGGCTCCATGGCGAACATGGGCTCGTCCATCATAATCGACTTTGAACCGTACAAGGCTGAAAAAGCCAGATACACGCGCTGCTGTTCGCCTTTGGACAAGGCGTCAAGCCGTCTATCCTTTAATTTTTCGAGTTCAAAGACCGAATAGACGTTTTTTTTCAGATCTTCCGCGTTTCCCTGCAATCCTCCTCCCTCATAGACCTGATCGAGAACGGCGGCGAGCGAAAGCTCTCCTGCGGAATCCTTCTCGAATTCCATATTCTGATAAATATATGAACACGCAAGGCTGCGCCGATGCTCTACTTCGGGGGTAAGACCGGGGCCGGGGGCCGTACCGTCGGGGGATGAAGCGCCTGAAAGAATGCGCGTATCCATTCCGAAAAGACGGACGACGCCTTCAATCGGAAGAACCCGCGCTCCGGCCAGCAGCATGAAGGTGGTCTTGCCCGCGCCGTTCGGACCCGTCAAACTGACGAAACCGCCCGGAATATCGGCCGTAAAGCCTGAAAAAACCGGTTTCGAGCCTGTTTCAATCTGCCCGGTTGACGGATCGGGCCAAAAAAAAGATACGTCTGTAAAACTGACTATTGATGTGTTTGATTCGCTCATGAGTACGGATTATACCATATAGGGTGAGTGTTCGTACCCTTGCAAAAAACGGGCAGGAAGAGTATTTTATAGCGTGATTAGGTATTTTCTTACCTATTAACGTTTTCTTCTCTCAATTCTTTTTATAAGGACGGAAATATGTCTGAAAAAAAACTTGTAATGATCGACGGCAACACCGCTGCCGGTCATGTCGCTCATGCCTTGAGCGAGGTCATCGCGATCTATCCGATTACCCCTTCAAGCCCGATGGGCGAAGTAGCTGACGAATACAGCGCGAAAGGCAAGAAGAACATTTGGGGAACCGTTCCCGAAGTCGTCGAACTCCAGTCCGAAGGCGGAGCCGCCGGAGCCGTACACGGCGCGCTGACGACAGGCGCTCTTTCTTCTACTTTCACCGCTTCGCAGGGTCTTCTCCTCATGATTCCGAACATGTACAAGATCGCAGGCGAACTCACCAGCACCGTATTCCATATTGCGGCGCGCGCGATCGCGGCAAGTTCGCTTTCCATTTTCGGAGACCACCAGGACGTCATGGCCTGCCGCCAGACCGGCTGGGCGATGCTTGCGTCGAACAATGTCCAGGAAGTCATGGATCTCGCGGTCATCTCCCATGCCGCGACCCTTGAGTCCAGGATTCCCTTCCTCCACTTTTTCGACGGTTTCCGCACCTCTCACGAAGTGCAGAAAATCGAAGAAGTGTCATACGACGTGATGCAGAAGATGATCGACGCGGAACTCGTGCGCGCGCACCGCGCTCGCGGTCTGACCCCCGAAAATCCTGCCATCCGCGGAACCGCCCAGAACCCCGACGTATACTTCCAGGGCCGCGAAGCGGTCAACGAATACTACCTCAAAGTTCCCGCCATCGTTCAGAAAGCGATGGACAAATACGCCAAGCTCACCGGACGCCAGTACAAGCTCTATGAATACTTCGGAGCTCCCGACGCCGAACGCGTCGTCATCCTGATGGGTTCAGGCTGCGATACCGTTGAAGAAACCGTTGAAGCCCTCGTTGCGAAGGGAGAAAAAATCGGACTTCTCAAAGTTCGCCTCTATCGCCCCTTCAGCGCGGAAGATTTCGTGAAAACCCTTCCCGCAACCGTTAAGGCCATCGCCGTTCTCGACCGCACCAAAGAGCCCGGTTCTCTCGGAGAACCCCTGTACGAAGACGTTCGCACCGCGATCGGCGAAGTACAAGCCGCGGGCAAATGCCAGTTCAAGGACTGGCCCCTCGTCATCGGCGGACGCTACGGTCTCGGATCCAAGGAATTCACTCCCGCCATGGTCAAGGCTGTATTCGACAACCTCAAGAACGAAAAGAAGAAAAACTTCACCATCGGCATCGAAGACGACATCACCGGTTCGAGCCTGAAATACGACGAAAGCTTCCAGCTTGAAGACCGCGACATGCACCAGGCAATGTTCTACGGCCTCGGATCGGACGGTACCGTCGGCGCGAACAAGAACTCCATCAAGATCATCGGCGAAGCCACCGACAACAAGGCGCAGGCCTACTTCGTCTACGACTCGAAAAAGTCCGGTTCGATCACGACCAGCCACCTCCGCTTTGGAAAGCACGCAATTCGCAAGCCGTATCTGGTTACTCAGGCCGACTTCGTCGCCTGCCACAAGTTCACCTTCCTCGAAAAATATGACATGCTTTCGAACGCCAAAAAGGGAGCGACCTTCCTTTTGACCAGCCCCTACGGCAAGGACGATGTATGGAACCACATCCCGGTCGAGGTGCAGAAGCAGATCGTTTCCAAAGAACTGAACTTCTACGTCATCGACGCCGTTTCCATCGCGGATAAGGCGGGAATGAGCGGACGCATCAACGTCGTCATGCAGACTGCGTTCTTCAAGATTTCCGGAATTCTGCCCGAAGCGGAAGCCGTATCCCTCATCAAGAAGTTCATCGAGAAGTCTTATGGAAAGAAAGGCGCCGACGTCGTCAAGAAAAACATCGACACCATCGATATGGCCCTCGCGGGAGTCGAAAAGGTTAACTACCCCAAGACGACCGACAGCAAGCTCAAGATGCTCCCCGCAATGACTTCAGACGCTCCCGAGTTCGTTCAGAACGTGCTGGGAACCATCGCGGTGAACAAAGGCGACTCCATCAAGGTAAGTCAGGTCCCGAACGACGGAACTTTCCCCTCGGCGACCACGCAGTACGAAAAGCGCGCGATCGCGGAACGCATGCCCATCTGGAACAAAGACCTTTGCATCCAGTGCGGCCAGTGCACCATGGTCTGCCCGCACGCGGTAATCCGCGCGAAAGCCTTCGATCCCAAATTCCTCGACAAAGCGCCCGCGTCTTTCCAGTCGGCGGACTATAAAACCAAGGAATTCGAAGGATGGAAGTTCACCATCCAGGCTTCTGCAGAAGACTGCACCGGATGCGGTCTCTGCGTACAGCAGTGCCCCGCGAAGAGCAAAGACGATCCTAACGTCAAAGCAATCAACATGAAGAACTTCGCGGATCACCGCGCAGAAGAATCCGCCAACTGGAACTTCTTCAAGAATCTTCCCGATCCCGATTCTTCAAAGCTCAACCTCTCCAACGCGAAGTTCATCGCGATGAAGCGGCCGTTGTTCGAGTTCTCCGGCGCATGCGCAGGCTGCGGAGAGACTCCCTACGTCAAGCTCCTTTCCCAGCTCTACGGAGACAGGGCGGTCATCGCGAACGCGACCGGTTGTTCCTCCATCTACGGCGGAAACCTCCCCTCGACCCCGTACTGCAAAAACATCAACGGAAACGGACCCGCATGGTCGAACTCCCTGTTCGAAGACGCGGCCGAATTCGGCTTCGGAATGCGCCTTACAAGCGACAAGCTCGCCGTTTACGCGCGCGAAGTTGCTGAAACAGTCAAGGGCAAGGGAATCGCGGCGGACACCATCGGACGCATCCTCGCAAACGAGCAGGCAGACGACGCGGCGGTTGCCGCTCAGCGCGCCGACATCGAAAAGCTCAAGAAAGAACTCGCTTCTTCTTCCGACGCAGACGCCAAGGAACTCGCTTCCCTGACCGACCACTTCGTAAAACGCTCCGTATGGGTTATCGGAGGAGACGGATGGGCCTACGACATCGGATTCGGCGGTCTTGACCACGTTCTCGCGTCCGGACGCAACATCAACGTCCTCGTTCTTGACACCGAAGTGTACTCGAACACCGGCGGACAGATGTCCAAGGCGACCCCGATCGGCGCTGTCGCCAAGTTCGCGGCCGGAGGTAAGAGCACTGCAAAGAAAGACCTCGGCATGATTGCGATGACCTACGGCTACGTGTACGTCGCACGCATCTCCATGGGCGCGAACATGAACCAGGTGATCAAGGCCTTCCGCGAAGCTGAAAGCTACGACGGTCCGTCCCTCATCATCGCGTACAGCCACTGCATCAACCACGGCATCGACATGGAAAAGGGAATGACCAACCAGAAAGAAGCCGTTACCTGCGGTCTGTGGCCCCTGTACCGCTACGATCCCCGCCTTGCTACCGAAGGAAAGAACCCCTTCCAGCTCGACAGCAAGGAGCCGGATTACAACCTTGCGAACTTCATGTACAAGGAAGTTCGCTTCAAGAGCCTGAAGGCAGCCGATCCCGATCGCGCCGAAATGCTCCTGAAAAAGGCTGAGGACAAGGTCCGCCGCCAGTGGAAGGAATACGAATATCTTTCCAAGCGCGAATTCTAAATCTTCGTTTGAGAGCCTTGCGGCTCTCAAATAGAAAGAGGCTTCCCGGTAGATTCCGGGAAGCCTCTTTTTTTTTCGCTGTACTGCTTATGTTGAGAGAATTATAGAATTTCTCTTAGAATCCCATCCGAACGCCTAAACCGGCTCCCAAACCGGCTCCGGTAAAGCTTTTCAGGAATGAAGGGGACTGCGCTCCGACGAATAGATTAAGCTCGAGCACTCGCAGATTAAAGATCATCCTGAGCTGCTGGCTCCAGGCAAGATCTTCGTATTGCGTGCCGAGGCTCAGAATTAAGATATTCGCAAGATTCAGTTTGCCTTCCAGTCCGCATTCCATAAAGACCGAATTATATACGCCCAAGCCAAGAGACGGTGTAACGGTCAGCAGTTTTCCGAACGGGGTATACCCTGCGTGAAGCCCGATTTTGAAAGGCCGTACGAATGAAACATTGCTTGAATCATAGGTAAAGTCGCTTTCTTCCGTCGTGGTAAACATCTCGGTTTCTTCTTCGCCTTCCTCTTCCTCTCCCAGACTGACGCCGTCCAGCACGCTTTGCGTTTCAACAGAATAGGTCGCCGTCATGAGAGCCCGGTTGCTTAATCGGGCGGGAACGATCGGGATTTGCTTCAGCGAAGCGCCTACTGCGAGCACCGGAAACAGCTGATATTCCCCGGTCACGCTCAAGTCCAAGCCGCCCGAACCGAACAGATTGGAAATCGCCTCGTTTGTGTTTATTCCCGAATCGATTCCTTCCAGCGAAACGACGGAATAGATGGGAACAGTTGCATTAAGGGAAGCAACGACTGTTCCGTCGCTCCGTGTCTCGAACAGGTATGTGGTTGTCGGATTGTCTATGTGGATAAGCGGCATGTAGTACACAGGCTTAAAGTCCACGGTAATCGGGCCGACAGGTGTCGGAATCCTGGTTCCCACATGCGCGCCCAGTTCTACGTTCAAATCGCCCCACATCAGGAAATCCCCGGTATATGCCTTATCGAGCGTGTTTCCTTCGGCTATGAGCTCGAACAGGGATCCCGGCACATTTCCGTACGTTGTTCCCTGTAGTCCGAAGAAAACGCCCATCTGAAGGGTTTTACCCAAATTCAGATTCATCAGCCATGCGGCATCAGCGCCGCCTGAAAGCCTGAATCCGGGCTTGGAGAGATCCGCGGCTATTTGATCGAGATCGATCACCAGGGTTTCCTGAAAGAAATCCGTTAGACCGATGTAGTTGTTAGACGCGGCCACTCCCAGATCAAAACCGGTTTCGAAAAACCTCCGCGGAGCGTCGGCGGCCCAGGAAGAAGCAAGAATCAAAAATAAGGCGACTGTAGGTAATAGCTTTTTCATATTAGTCCTCTCCTCCCAGGCTGAATGACTCATTGATATCTGTCACAACCTTCACGGTAATCGTAGCGTCCAGGCCGGCTAGCCGGGGCAAAGCCACGTCCTCGTTAACGGTAATGCTGAAATTAGGCGTAAAGGGAACCGTATCCATGATGTCTTGGATATCATCCCTTGATATCGTTAATTCATAATCCCCTTCGCCGACGTCGAGCGTGATCTCCTTGCTGAACGGAGAGCCGTCGGCTAGAGGCGCCGTGAACAGGAAGGTTCCGTTCAATCCCAACCGGTTGTTGTACGCGACGGACAATACCATCGATTCGAGGTTTCCGAGGGCCCGATTTATATCGTCCTCTTCCGGGTCGGTCGACGGTTCGCGTCCGAACAGATCCGTTGCAGGCTCGCCGTCTTCAGGGTTTAGACCAGGTATGTTGAGTTCAGCCCCGCCTGAAGCAACCTCGAACGCGATCGGGAACACGATGACAAGGTCGGCAGTGAGCTTTGTGGCGCCTTTTGGCGTCACACCGTCAGCTTCATAGAGATCGGCCTTGTCCAAGGTGATCGAGTTTACGTCGATCGAGTATTCGAATCCAAGATTCGACGGGGAAGCGTTTAATACTCCAGCAAAGCCCGTAAGAGAGGCGCTGGGAGCGGGAAGGACAGAGGTAACCAGACCATCGGCATCGGCGGCGATTGCGAGAGGCGGAACATCCTCGATCGTGCCGTTGTAGTGGCTCGCGGTCTGCGGGGCGCCATCAGCGTCGAGGTAGGTAGAAGCAATAAGAGCGGTTCCCGAAAGATTATTCAATCCGCTCAAGTAAAAGTACATCGGGATGTCGACGAAGCCGAGGCCGTCGCCCAGATATTCGGTAAGGGAGCTCATGTCCAAGGGCTCGCCGCCTTCTTCGGGGTATGAGCCCGCAAAGCCTTCCTGGGGGTCGATTACGATGCTCGTCCACTCGGCCACGAGCTCGGCGGTGTCGAGAGCGAAACTGAAACTCGCGCCGGGAGTGAGATTTGCAAGAGTCATCGTCGCAGGATCCGTAGCCGTAGCAGCTACATAACCGGGAGGAGTCACGGTGAAGGTAAAGTCGATATCTTCGTAGTTTCCGGGAATGAACGAATACGGGCCGTTCGTATAGGAATATTCGACTCCAGTCGGCGGATTCGAGGGCGCGATCGAATTGGTTTCGTTTATGCCGAATGCATTCGAAGCGATTTGAAGGCTGATATTATTCCCGGCAGGAAGTCCGTTCGTAAAGGTCAGGTCGAGGCCGACCTCTGTAAAGGCGACGGAAGATACCCATTGCTTCATATCGTCCGATATGGGCTGCGACACCTCTGTAACGAATTCGAATCCGGCGCCGGGACGCAGCGTTACTGTCGCGAAACTATCGATAGCAACATCGGTTGCTACAGTAAACACCAAACCGGTAGTTCCGAGTCCGCTAAAACTAGCATTTGTTGCGGAAAGGGTAATTTCGCCACTCAGATTTATCGAGTTAGCGTTGATTATTTCGCCGGCCAATGGAACAGAAGGATTCGCAGAAGTGTCGTTTACCAGCGAGGTGCTTAATCCTCCGGTCTGCGCGATTTCCAGATCAAGTTCGCGGGTAAATCCCGATATAACTCCAGTCCCGGATGAAGGCCCGATGGTTAAATCGATCGAGCCGGTTCCTACGACTGCTTGAACAAAGGTCGCGTCGTTTATCGCGGGAATGGAAACGTTGGGAATCTCAACCGATACCGGATCAAGCGAGACGCCGGTCGCGGCGTCGAGGCGGGTTGAGTCGGCGAATGCCAGGCTGAATTGCAGCGTACCGGTTGTCGGCGCTGAAGCATTAAGACCGAGAACGATTCGCACTTCATTGGCTAAATCTGTCGTTCCAATCAAAGGAATCGACACTGAGGTGGTACCGGAAAGCGCGACAGGCAACCCGGTTCCCGAGGCTTTGATTGTTGTTCCATTCTGCAATGTCACCGAGGTCAGCGTCAAATTAGACGGAGCGCTTGAGAAATCCAACACCATTTCGCCGGCTGAAAACGAAGCGGTATCGAATCCCGGAAGAGTCAGTTCAACGGGCAATTCTCCTGTGCCAGCAGAAAGAACAACAGGAATCGCCGGAACCGCAGGAATAGCATTCAACACTGCGAGCAGTTGAGCGTTAAAATCCACCGTCTGAGGATCGGGATCCGTGATATCCGGCACTGTAAAGGATTGCTCGGGCATATCTGCTGCGATTGAGTCTTCGAAATTCAAATCAGCAAGATACTGGCCGAAGTCCAGGTCTATCGAAGTCAGGGGATAATGAACCAGGAACCGCATGGTATTGTCCTGCTCAAGTTCAAAATCTTCGGGGTCATCCGCTGATAGCGCTCGCTCAAACGGATATTCGTATACCTGAAGCTCCGCGTCGGGGCTGTCGGCGCCCATCATTTCCCGGATATCCGCAATGGAAAGGTATTCTGATATCTCCAGACTCGTGCTGCCGAGCGGCGCATAAAAAGTCGGCGATCCTTTCACCTGGATGTTGGAGACGAAGTCTCCGCACGATACGGCAAGGATAGATGCTGATAGAGTCAGTACGCTTAATCTCGATATAAATTTCATTCTTTGAATCCTCCTCTGGAAGGTCTGTATACAGTCTAATCTATTTGAACACATAATTCCTTTTGCGCTGTCAGGACTTTTACAAAAGCCTCGAAGTGCATGGGGCGGGACACCAGAAATCCCTGAATCTGCTCGCAACCCCGCGTTTGGAGCATCTCCAGCTGATCGAAGGTTTCAACGCCCTCTGCGATGGACGCAAGGCCGAAGGCTCGGGCCATGGAGATCACTGCAGATACTATGTCGGCGCCGTTTCCCTTCTTGTCCATCGACCTGACAAAGGATTGGTCGATTTTCAGGCAATCGACGGGAAGACGATGCAAATACTGCAGCGAGCAATACCCGGTTCCGAAATCGTCGATTGCGAAAGTGACGCCCAGCTCCCGAATCCTGCACATAATCTCTGTAACCTGGCTGATGTTCCTCATGCAACCCGATTCAGTCACCTCAAGTTTTAATAGTTCCGCCGGCAAGCCGGTTGTAGCAAGCGTCGATCGTACGCGCTCGGTAAAATTCCCCTGATCGAACTGCCTCGCTGCCACATTCACTGAAACCTGAACAGGAAAGCCCATATCGAGCCACTTCTTCGCGTCTTTGCACGACTGCAACAAGACCCAGTCGCCCAACGGCGATATAAAGCCGGATTCCTCGGCGACCGGAAGAAAATCGCCGGGCGGAATTATCAGATTAGGTTCAGGAATCCAACGAATCAGAGCCTCGACGCCCACCAGACCGAAGGGAGAACCCGGAATCGCCTCCGATGTTTTCGTCTGCGGCTGGTAAAACAACACGAATTCATTATTGGCAAGAGCCTGATGCATTTTTGCTTCAATCTCGAGACGGCTTTTATTTGCCAGCTCCATTTCCCCCGAGGCGTAGCGGTACAAGCCTTTGCCGGCGTCTTTAGCAAGATACATGGCGCCGTCCGCCTTGCGGAGCAGGGTTTCAGGATCAGTTCCGTCCTTCGGATACAACGCTATTCCGACGCTGGCCCCGATATATACCTCCGTTTCCATCACCTCGAAACACGCGGATAGTTTTTGAACGATCGCGCCGGCAATCTTTCCGGCGTTTTCCTCGGCGGCGAGGTTTTGCAAAATTATCGCGAACTCGTCGCCTCCGATCCTGCACAGAGTATCGGAATCGCGTATCGCTTCGCGCAACCGCTCGGCAACCTTCACGAGCAGAGAATCCCCGGCCAGATGGCCCATCGAGTCGTTCACGTTTTTAAACCGGTCAAGATCGACGAACAGCACGGCAAAGCAAGTGATATTTCTTTTCGAAACCGCTATTTCATGCTCAAGCCGATCGGCGAACAGCATTCTATTAGGAAGAGCCGTTAACGGGTCGTAATACGCTAATCTGTTAAGTTTAGCTTCCGCTTCCTTAATTACCGAGATATCTGTGGAAATTCCGACATAGTTCACCGGAATCCGTTTTTCATCATAAATGGTATTGATGGTCTGCCACTTCGGGAATACAGTGCCGTCCTTCTTTCGGTCCCACACCTCGCCTTCCCAGCATCCGGATGAAAGCAGAGACTCCCACATCGACTGATAAAATTCAGGAGAATGATGATCAGACTTGAAAATACGCGAATTTTTTCCAAGAATCTCGTCTCTTCGATAACCCGTCATGATGCACATCGCGTCGTTCAAATCGATGATTTTCCCGGATAAATCGGTGATAATTACGGCTTCGCTGGTGTTTGCCAGAACTTTTTCAAACAGTTCCAGCTTTCCGTTTATTTTCACGAGATCCGAGGTCCGTTCCAGCACTTCCTTTTCAAGGTCGTTTTTCGCCGAAATAACCGCCTTATGAGCCGCGATCACCCGTTCATGCATCAATTTTACAGCCGACGCAATCTCCCCGATTTCATCCTTCGCATCTTGCACGTCATCAATTTCAAGGCCGTCTTCAAGACCGGAATAATCAGAATTTTCCCCATCCAGACTGTTTTCTTCCTCGATTTTCTTTACAGCGTTTCCGATCAACCCCAACGGACGAGCGATCCAATAGTAAAAAGCGTGAGTTATGAGAAAAATGAAAAACAACGCGAATAAACCGGCCATAAGAACGACATTTTGCATTATTTCGCTGGTTTGAATCCGGAGAATCCGTTGCGTCCGGGTAAAAAGCGAAAAAACATAGCCGCCGTTCTCGGTGTAATAATCGATTGAACCTTCTATCCAGTAGTCCTTTCGCCCTTCAAGCAGACCGGCTTTTCTGTTGTATTTAGAAAAATCTAACGATTCGCCCAGGAAAGGCCCTGTCATTACAAGATCGACGTAGACTGAACTGCGCTGGCGCAGCGATTGAACCTTCGACTCGCCGATTTCCGTTCCCATAATCAACCATCCGGCGCTGTCTCCCGAGGCGTCGGACCGAAAAATGCGCGAAGACGAGGCCATATACGCAGTGTTATCGACTCGGATCACTCCGGACGAGTTCTCGACTATTCCTTTCATGCACAAACACGCATCGACGTCTTCTGGACACGGCGATCCGCTGGTCAATCCTGCGCCGGGAATATGCATTAATGAATATTTGAGCGAACCAGACGGGTCGTACATCGCTATGAAATCCACGCCCAGATTCTTCATGCTGGTTTCAGAAAAATTGTTTCCGGGAAATTCCGGATTTTTGCCTTCCATAAATTCGTACGTATCATCCCAGAAGGCATAATCCTTGACGGTTACTTCCAGCGCTTCCTGGTCGGACGCTAAGGAATCGATCACGCGCAGAATGTCTCTGCGGGCAAGGCTTTGCTCTATCGAGTAGAATTTGGTTTGAACAAGCGCGACTAAAAGCGATAAAAAACCGACAGTGAAAAATATAACCAGAGAAATGCTTAAAATTTGAAGCCGTGTTTTAATTCTCATTTCTTCCGTTACTCCGCATCACATTGCTTTGAAGTATATGACCGAAAGAGAAACAGTCAAACTTCCCGGCATGTTGAGAAACGCGATGAAGCGATGCAAAACCGCAAAAAAAGTGTTTGACCATATTAAACACCCTTGAGATAATCATCGATGGAGGAGTATATGGCGCAAAATTTCAAACCCATGAACGCGAAACACTGTTATGCTTGCATCCAGTGGGACGGCCAAAGAGCCTTGGATCATGAAAAACAGGTAATTAAGGTTGACGATAAAAAAGCGGAAACATGCCGAATTCTGCATAAAAAGGTGAAAGGCGACGGCTACTGCGAGAAATTTTTTCCAATTCGATAAAAAAAGAAAGACGGGCGTTTCTCCCGTCTTTCTTTCATTTACTCTAAAAGATTCGTTTGCGACAATCAGCCGAGAATTTTCTTCAAGTCCGCTTCCGGCGTTGAAATGGGAGTCACATTCCACTTTTCAACCAGAACCTTCAGGACGTTAGAGGAAACGAAGGCAGGCAAGGTCGGTCCGAGGTAGATGTTTTTTATCCCCAGAGAGAGAAGCGTAAGCAGAACGCACACAGCCTTCTGTTCATACCAGGAAAGAACCAGGGTGAGGGGCAGCTCGTTGACTCCGCACTTGAACGCGTCCGCAAGAGCGAGCGCAACCTTGATCGCGCTGTACGAATCGTTGCACTGGCCCATATCCATAATTCTCGGCAAACCGCCGATTTCTCCCAGATCAAGATCGTTAAAGCGGAACTTTCCGCAGGCAAGCGTCAGAATCACCGAATCCTTCGGTGTTTGCTGTACAAAATCCGTATAGTAGTTTCTTCCGGGCTTCGCGCCGTCGCAGCCGCCGACCAGGAAGAAATGCTTGATCGCTCCGGTTTTTACCGCGTCGACAACCTTGTCAGCAACCGAAAGAACTGTTCCGTGGCCGAAGCCGGTGGTGAGCACATCGCCGCCGTTGATTCCGGTCATCTTTCGCGCTTCCCTGTAGCCGCCGAGTGCTTTCGCCTTAGCGATGACAGCGGAGAAATCCTTTTTCCCGTTTTTTTCGTCGATATGCACCATTCCGGGATATCCGACTACGCTGGTCGTAAAAATCCGGTCCGAATAAGAAGCCTTCGGCGGCATCAGACAGTTTGTCGTAAAAAGGAATGCTGCGGGAACTCCGTCGAATTCCTTTTGCTGATTCTGCCAGGCTGTTCCGAAATTTCCCTTCAGCTGCGGATGCTTCTTCAGTTCCGGATACGAATGACAGGGAAGCATTTCGCCGTGCGTATATACGTTTATGCCCGTGCCGTCGGTCTGCTCCAACAACTGCTTCAGGTCGTGCAGATCATGTCCAGTCACGACGATGAACGGACCGGGTTCTACATTGGTAGTAACCTTGGTGGGCACTGGAACACCGTACGTTCCGGTATTGGCGGCGTCGAGGATTTCCATGCACTTAAGGTTCGCCTGACCGAACTCCATGTTCAAATCCAGCAGCGTCGGAACGTCGAAATTAGAAGCCAAGGCTGAAAGGCCTTTGTAGAAGAACGAATAGACTCCCGGATCGCGCTTGCCCAGAGCCGCCGCGTGATGAGCATACGCCGCCATTCCCCTCATGCCGAAAAGCAACAGGGATTTCAGGCTCCTCGCGTCTTCATCCTTCGAATTCCAGATCGTGTTCATATCAATTTCGCGCGAGTTTTCGGCTGAAGCCTTGAGTTTCGCCGTTTCATCGGCGATTTTCGCGCCAAGAGCGCTGATATCGGCATTGTCGAAATTGACATTGGTGATGGTCATGAAAAGAGCGTCCACGATCAAATCGTCGGTGACCACGGAAGCGCCTTTTTCAAGAGCGGATCGCGCGAGAGCGATAAGCTTGCCTGTAAGCGCATCCTGAAGATTAGCAGTATCTTCCTTTTTTCCGCACGCTCCGGATACCGTGCAGCCCTTCCCCCCTACAGTTTGTTCGCATTGAAAACAGAACATCGACATTTGGCAACCTCCTATTGGTTGTTCTAATCATATGTTCTCAAGCATTCTTCTGCTGTTGCAAATGCAACACGAAAAAGAGATGCCCCTACCTTTCGCACACGCCGATGGTCAAAAACGACTCAGGGGACCAGGGGCTGCCGGTAAAGTCTCCATAAAAAGACACATGGGAGAAACCTGAACCGTGAAGCATTTCCAAAAGTTTGTCTTTTTTCAGCGGATTCAGAAGCGTCGACGATTGCAGCTCCAGCTCTTTTTCGCCGTCCTCAAGTATGGTATCGAAAGAAATGAGACCGTCAGGACCAGGCAGCGAATAATACCGCTCGAAGCTGACGTCGTCATGAAGAATCACCGGCAAACCGCGAATTTCCCGGGCGATAATCCGGTCGTAATTGAGTATCTGAAAAACAAAGACTCCCTCCGTCTCCAGAATATTTCCGACCTGCGTGAGAAAGCCGGTAACGGAACCAGGGTCGGTAAGATGAACCAGAGTATTGCCCAAACAGGTAATAAAGCTGAATTCGTCTTCGGGGAACAGGCTTTCAAGAGCTGTCATATCGCCGTTTAACAGCTCTACTTTACCGCTTTCTCCTGGATACATCTTTTCAGCCGCGAGTTGAAGCAGCCTTTCGTTGAGATCTATCCCGACAAGGCGTTTAAATCGTTCTGTGAACATAGAGAGAACGGTTCCCGTTGCGCAGCCGATGTCGAGAAAGGAGTTCGGCTGAACCGGGTTTTTACCGTCGCGAATTCCGCCGGCCCATTCGGAGGAAGGATTCAGCACATGGTTAAGGAATGATTCCTGAACAGGATCATACGGGAATATCAGATCATAATAAGGCGCAAGTCCGGAATAAAAATCCATAGAATCCTCCTCAAATCTTTCTGCTATCGTACGCCCAATGCAACAAGGCCTGTCTCTGCCTCCTCCTGCATCCGAGATCTCCGGGTTCACAATGCGCGCGGATTTGAGACGCGTGCCGAGACATAGCCTTCCACCTGCGAATCTGCCGGTCGTCGTCGGGGCATCTTCTTCCCATCCAGTACCTGCAGTACCACTGAAACCAACCCCGAGGATCTTCCTCGTAAATCCAGCCCTTGGCCCTCCAGTACCACAAGGGTTTTGAGGCGTTCACCAGGAAGTAATTCAACTCGCTTCGATGCGATTCATGGCAAAGGCGGGCGTTTTCGAACCATTCAGCCGGAAATTCCTCAAGACAGTCTGTCATGTATTTTCCGCCGAATACTCCCAGTTCAAGCATTTCCTTCGGGGTCAACTCCGGTTTGAAAAACGGATCGAAGTTTTCGCCGGGCGCTTCCGTCCTGTAATAGCAGTAGCCGTGCTGCATTAAATCGTTCACGATCACCAATCGAGGCTCCATACTTCAATCTTTATGGACAAACACCTTGCCGTCAAGGTACATTCGTGAGATGTTTAAGCGTTGTTATCGGTGCTACAAACCCCAAAAAGCCTGTTTATGCGACTATATTCGCCCGATCGATACCGGAATCAAGTTCGTATTGTTAATGCATCCGAAGGAAGCATATCAACAGAAAACCGGAACAGGGCGCTTGGCTTCCCAAAGTCTGATCGATTCGGAAATACTCATCGGCATCGATTTCACCGATAACGCGCGTCTGAACGCCTTGCTGGATTCTTCGGGAGAAGGGGCAGCATACCAGCCTTTTTTGCTTTTTCCCGGGGAGAAGGCATGGCACACGGAAGATCCGGGGTTTCCGGATTTGTTGAGCGGAAAAAAGCCGTTGGTCATCATCGTGGACGCAACATGGTTTTTCGCCAAAAAAATACTCAGGCTCAGTTCCAATCTTCATGATTTGCCGACGCTGTCGTTCAGAAACAGCTATCGCTCGCAATTCGAGTTTAAAACACAGCCGGCTCCGGAATGTCTTTCGACGATCGAATCGGCCTACTACCTCATAGAAGAGTTCAAATCGAATAATCTGATTTCAGCCGAAGTCGACCCGAGCGGTCTCATGAAGGTATTTCATGAGATGGTCCGATACCAGCTTGCATGCGAGCAGATCCGCCATGAGGCCATGGCGGCCGAGCTCTATCCGGAGTTATTTCAGAACTAACGCGGCTAAATAGTTCTCGAATTTGGCTTTCTTCGCTTCTGCTATTTTCATCGCGCTTTCGATGCCGGCTTCTGCCTCGTCTATGTCTTTTTCGCTCGCGGCAAGACGCATGAGATAGTCTTTACCCTGGGCGGTATCAGCTCCCGTTGCCGACAAATTCTGGCGAATCCGCTCTTGAGTCGCAAAAAGCCTGTCTCTCGAGGTTTCCAAAGTATGGACTTCGTTTTGAGCCGATTCATAATCCCGCTTCAAGGCTGCCGCTCTTTCGAGCGCCGAACGCAGCTCTGCCGAGAATTCTCCCGAGGCTGCATAACTCAATAGACTGTCGGTAGTCAGCCGAATAATCGCAATTCGCTCTTCAGCCGGCCTCTGTTCGACCACGACAAATGATTGTTCGGCGCCGGCGGGAAGTTGAAACTTGAAACGATACTCGTCGTCCGTTCGGCTATCGCTCATCTTCGGCTCTGCCAATTCGGCACCGGCGCGAACCGGATGCTCAAGCAAAACAGTTCTGTCCCGGGAATCTGTGTTCTTAAGCGCATATTCTGTTCTATATTCGGTTGTTTTAAGCAGTGTTAAGACGCCGCCGGAAATTCGCGCGGCCCTGGTTGTTCGGGTTTCGCTTTTAAATACCGCGCCCGTTACCGAAAGATCGTCTCCCCATGAAATAACGCCTTCGCCTTTTTCAGGAACAAAATCCAATAACGCGTCGCCGGCATAAAGGCCGTCTTCCAAAACAACGACGGGTCCTGCAGGAAGGCTCATGCCGGCATTGTTTCGCAGTCTTGCGCCGAAGCGCGGATGAACAAGTCCGCGAGCTGAGGCCTCGGCGCCGGAAAAGAGAGAAAATTGCTCGACCTCTATCGCTCCCTGAACCAGAGGAACCATTATGCTTCTATGACGGGGAACGGTAATTTCCCCGTCGGTAGTAAAACGGAACAGAGTGCCCGGCCTATCGCCTCTAACAGCATCGTACGACGTATTCTCTACCGACGGAGCGGCTTCAGGATAGCCGTATGCGTATTCGTCGGCCTCCAGTTCTGCCGCTTTGGCGGATTTGTACAGCCTTTGTTCATCAACCGGTGACGGAGCGGCCCGCTCGGCATACAAAGGAGAAAAACCGGATGAATGGCTTTCGGGCCTTGCCGTTCCCGCGTTTGAAAGAGGAACCACCGGTCTTTCGACGTACACGGGAGTATATAATGGTTGGATAAAGGAGGCCGGCCTTCCATTTAAAAACGAAAGAGACACGGAAGTCCAATCCTGAGCGCTCGTATTATCGGCCAGAGCCCATCCCTGAAGAAATCCGGAATCTTTCGCGAGGGACAGCCGCCAGGATGTTTTCCAAACCGGCGAGGCGACGACGTATGAAACGCTTACTGTCCGGGATGTTGTTCCGGGCAGAAGAATCCGCACAGATTTTCTGTCCTGCGAATACCCGTTTTTTATAATTCCGAGAGCGGTTGCGAGATCTGCATTGACGACAGGATCTGTAAATACGATGCCCTTTATCTCGGACAGCGAGAACCTTTGTAAAACCCCGGACGCCGAGACAGTGATCCATATTTCAGTTTCTTTCGGGTATAGAACTCTGCCTTCAAGGTCCTCCCCGTTAAAAACCCGGTCGACTCCGACGAGCATGCCTTTCGCCGCGACAGACGTCTGAACCTCTATCTCCTCGCCCTTTAATCGATTCAGAATTTCCGGGAAATCGGGAGAATCGGAAAGATCAATCCGCAGACTTTCCAGCGTTCTTCGGGCCGTGTCTCCGCTTTCGTAGGCGACCGACGGCTTCACGGACCCCGCGTCGATCACAGTAAGCGATTTCAGCACATCGTCCATTTCGGATTCCGAGAAAAAGAGCTCGATTTCGGCATTTCCGGCGACTGTTCCCCGATGTTCGAAAAAAGCCACGCCGGACGAAAAAAGCGATACAGACCTCAAAGGAAGATCGACGTCCGAGTACCGAGCGGGCTGTTGTGCAAACCCGAACGCCCCTGCGTACAGCCCAAGTAAAACCGGTATTATTTTCTTTCTTCCTGTTGCCATCATACCCTCCCGGATAAATCGATTATTTTTTTCATGTATAACTCCGGAGCGTAGAAATACGCGCCGATATGCGGCGCATCCGGAATCACAACGACTTCGAAAGCAAGAGAGTCCGCCGCCGCAAGGAAGGATCTCACCATTCCTATCGGCACCAGAACGTCCTTTTGCCCATGAAACAAAATAACCGGGACGGGGATACTTTTTAATGCGTTTTTCGGCGTCATTCTGCTGAACCCGATTCCGGACAGAACTAAACTCGCGAGATCGGCGCCGGCAAGAAGCGCGAAGCTCATCACGCGATTCGGAAAAATCATTCTGATTAAACGCAGAAACACCGGCGCGTAGGCGGCGTAGGACGAATCGGCGATAATTCCTTTCACTAAGGGCGAAATGCTTTTTGCCTTTCCGCCGTACAACAGCACCGTCGCCGCGCCCATGGAGACTCCGTGCAAAAAAACGCGTGAGCCGGGAAGCCTTTTTTCCAGATCCAACAACCACGCGCCGATGTCGTCTGCCTCGCGAACGCCCATCGTCCGCTTTGTCCCTTCGCTTTCGCCGTGGGCGCGCTGATCGATAACAAGAACGTTCCATCCGTTCCCGTGATATTCTTCGGCCTGATACCCCATCCCTGCGCCCGAGTCCTGCATTCCATGCACTATAACCGCGCAATTCGCCGCGTCCGGAACTTTCCACAACCAGCCGGATAGCAGTAATCCGTCAAAGGAATGAACCGTTATCGGTTCAACCTCTCCGGAATCGACCCTGGCATACCATCGTTCCTTCGCCGCGTTCAAAGGCTCCATCACCCGCGGATCGCGGGTATGAGCTTTCATAACAGTCGTGTGTTCTGCCTGCGAAACGCTCTTCGTATCCAAATGAGCATGATCATTCGTCAAGGACGTTAAATACAGTATAACGCCGGCGCTCATGATAAAAACGACGGCCCCGAACAGGCACAGAGACAGGAATACGGCGAAAACAATCCAAAACGACAAAGGGACGGCCTCCAAACATCAACGGTCTATCAACATGTTATACACAACTTGTTCATTTCTTTGAATTGCGGATCCGCAGTTTTTTTTCTTTGCGCAGAATTTCGTTAAAGTCCTTCGACTCGCTCACGATTACGCCGGACAAGGCCAATAAGCCGATAAGGTTCGGAATCGCCATCAGCCCGTTGAAGACATCCGAAATATTCCAGATCATATCCAGATTGGTGGAAAGAGCTCCGATTCCTGCAACCGCTATGAACAACACGCGGTACGGCATGATCAGCCGCTGGCCGAACAGATAATTGATGCACCGTTCTCCGTAATACGACCAGCCGAGGACCGTCGAATACGCGAACAGGAAAAGACCGATTGTAACAATATACGGCCCGATTCCCCCTACGAAAATTCTGAACGACGACATGGTGAGTTCGGCGCCTTTCAAACCGGTTTCATACTCCCCGCCCATGACTAGAATAATGCCGGTCATTGAGCAGATGACGATGGTGTCCAGGAATACCTGCGTCATGGAAACGAGGGCCTGTCTTCCGGGATGGTCGCAGATAGCGGCTGCCGCGGCGATAGGAGCCGATCCGAGGCCTGCTTCGTTCGAAAAAACGCCGCGTGCCACGCCGTAGCGAATAGCCGCACCCGCCAAACCTCCGGCAATCGCCTGCGATGAAAACGCGCTCGAGAATATCACCGAGAAGACAGCCGGAAGCAATTCATAATTTGAAACAATCACGAATAAGCTAATGCTTACGTAAAAAATCATCATAAAAGGCACAAAAAACGATACAACCTTTCCTATCGTCTTTATCCCCCCCAAAATAACCAACGCGAGAGTAATCATTAAAAAGACGGCCGTAATATGAACAGGAATTTGGAACGTGCCCCGTATCGCCGACGCTATTGAATTTGTCTGAACCCCGCATCCAATCCCGAACGAGGCTATTACGGCAAAAAAGGCGAAGATCAATCCAAGCCACCTGGCGTTCAATCCTTTTTCTATATAATACATCGGGCCGCCGGCCATCATGCCCTTCGAATCCGTTTCTCTGTATTTAACCGCGAGAATCGCCTCGCCGTATTTTGTCGCCATTCCGACAAAGGCGCTGAGCCACATCCATACCAGAGCCCCAGGCCCGCCGACAACCACGGCAGTCGCGACCCCGACGATGTTGCCGGTTCCGACAGTCGCGGCCAATGCCGTCATCAAAGCCTGATAATGCGAAATATCGCCGGCGGACTCATGATCCTGGTGCGGCGAAAAAGCCTGTTTTAATGCAAACGGCAATTGGGTGAGCTGCAACCCTTTAAGCCGAATAGTCAGATACAGACCGGTTCCCATCAATAACACGAGGACGGGAGGTCCCCAGACAAAATCAGATACCAACGACAACACTCGTTCCATGACACAATCCTTGATGTGAGATTAAATGAGAATACAGTATACTACGACTCACCGCTCATTGTATTAGAAATCCTCCCTGGAACATGCTATAATCCTTCCCACATGAATACCCAAATCTCGTCCGCAAAAATCATCGAAGGACTCTCTCAGGTCATCCAGGGAAAAAGAGATCAAATCGAACTTTTCACCGCGGCAGTTTTCGCCGGCGGCCACGTTCTCATAGAGGATTATCCGGGTTTGGGAAAAACAACCTTGGCGCGAAGCCTTGCGGCTTTAGTCGCCAGCGGTACGGACAACGACCGGAGCGCGACTTTTTCCAGAATTCAATTTACACCGGACTTATTGCCCTATGATATTACCGGAGTCGATGTGTTCAATTCCGATACGCATTCTTTCGATTTTATTCCCGGACCTGTTTTTTCAGATATTCTGCTTGCGGACGAAATCAACCGCACCACGCCGAAGGTTCAATCAGCGCTGCTTGAAGTTATGGCCGAACGGCAGGTAACGCAGGGCGGGAAGACGCGAAAGGTAAGTCCTGTCTTTTTTGTCGTAGCCACCCAGAATCCCGTTGAGACGGAAGGAACCTATCCCCTTCCGGCCGCCCAGCTCGATAGGTTTATGATGAGGCTGTCTCTGGGGTACCCTGATTTCGAAGCAGAAGCGATTATTCTCAAACAGGATCCAGAAAAATCGATCTTGCCGACGCTCAACCCCGTCCTGCACACAAGCGATCTGCTTTTTTCGCGCGAAGAACAAAAAACGGTATGGTGCCATCCAGCGCTGGAACGAATGATTCTTTCGTTCATCAGGAAGACGAGAACACACAAAGACATTAAACTCGGCGCGTCTCCCCGGGGCGCCCTCCTCCTTCTACATGCGGCGAGGGCTCTGGCACTTATCAGGGGCAGAAACTGGATAGAAGATACCGATATTTTCGATCTCTCGGGTCCGATCCTGGCGCACCGCCTTGTCCCGAAAAATTCAAGTTCTTCCGTTCCGCTGATCATAACCGACATCCTTGAATCCTGTTTTTCTGAAATGAATAAAAACACCGATTGGACCCGCGAAGCATATGATTCGACTTCATAATCCGAAATTTTCCCTCACCGGCTTCGGATTAACTGCCCTCGTTTCCTCTATAGTTCTCGTATTGAACGGAGTTCTTCGCCAGGAGTTATTCTCGCTAATTTCTGCCGGAGCGCTCATTATTGCATTGACGATCTCGCTGTCTTCAACCGGGCTGCTCTTCATACTACTATCGGCGAACCGTTTTCATCCTTCTGATGCTTCATTGAATCGAATCTCTTTCTTCTTCCAGGCTTACAGAAAAACCGAATATTCAGCGGATGCATATGTTCCGTTTAAAAAAAGCATCACCGCTTTCTCCAGCAAAACACCGTGGAATCAGCCGTTTTCTGCTCAAGGCAGAGAAATTTCACGCGGCGTCTATCTGCCCCGTTCAGACGCATATGCCTTTTACGATGTTTTTTCTTTTTTTTGCGTAACAGTTCCCCTCCCAGAACAACTCTTTCCGTCAGCCTTCAGCATTCCGCCGCGGAAGGAGGCATCAGGATCTCGCGTCGTCGGCGATTCCAGATTCGCCCTGCCAACAGGAACAAGCCTCTTTCATCGTTCCAGCGAGCTGGTAGAAAACAGACTCTATCATCCCGGCGACGATCCTCGAAAAATAAACTGGAAGCAATACGCTCATTCAGGATCCCTCATACTCAGAGAAGGCGAATTGCTTCCGCCGCCTGATACGCGAATCGCCGTGTTATTTCAGGGAATGGGAGGAAGACGCGTTTCAAAACTCGACGCGGCCCGCCACGATATGCTTATTGATCGCGTGCACTGGTTGTGCGAAGATTTATTGTTGCGGGGGTATCCGTTGCGGATTGTCGTACGAGATGCGCATGCAATTCATGGATTCACGCAAACGAATATTGACTTGCATCAACCGAACCCTTCAGCGCTTTTAGAACGATTGCTTTCTTATCCGCGTTTGCAGGATCCTCCGTTGCGCCAGGAAGACATACAGACCCTGTTTCCTTCGCAATCAACCATTTTTATCGTTACCCCGGAGAAATCAGGGCCGGTTTTGCCTCTTTCTTTTCCTGCGAACACGAAGATATCGTTAGTCACAGGACCTGCAAGCGCAACGAAATCAAGCACAACCTCTTTCATCGCGATAATTAAGCACGTGTTCTTAAAATCTGAGCGCACATGCGCTTCTACTAAAAAACGAAATACACAATTAAATCGTTTTACAAGCACGATGAAGGAGAACGGAATCAGTGCATACATTCTGTAAACCGATACTAGAACGCTTCCTTCACTTTATATCGTTATCGGTTCTAGCTGCAGTTTTTCTCCTTGAATATCAAGACATCCTCTCGGTTCCAGCCGTAATCGCAACGCTCGCCGCACTCATATGCGCGGCGCATGCGTTTCCCCATTCGAAAATTAGAACCGAAGCGGTTTTTATTCTCCGCGCGGCGGAAGTCCTTGCCCTTCTCGCAGTACCGGCCTTGCCGTCACTTTTCAACGCCCCTCTTGATTACAACCGTTTTTATACATATTACAGCACGGCCTTCCCGGTCGTTCTATTCTCTTCTTTTTTCGTCGTACTGCTCACGCAATTCTGGATCCGCTTCATTCGCTTTAGATCATATGAACCGCTTATGCTTCTTTTACTCGCCGCCCTTATTTTTTATCCGGACTCCGGCTTTCACATGAACGTTTTCTCTCATCCTGTATATAAGTCCCTGTTCGCAGTCTTTTTTGTGTTTCTGCAAACTTTACGAATATTTCTATCGCGAAACTATTCATGCAAAAACGCATGTATGTTTTTGCTATCGTTGTTGATATACATTCTTCTTTCGTTCATCATCATACAAAAGCACAATACGTCCGCATCAATTAATAACGGCGGGTTGATTCAACCCAAACTGTTTCAGTTCGATTTTTCCAGGTTTCTTTCGCTGGAAAACGAAATCAGCCTTAACGACAATCTTGTTTTAATCGCCCATGTTCCTCAAGAATACGAATCGCTGTTTCTGCGCCGCCTCTATCTTTCCGGATGGGATTCGCAAAAAGGCTTTTTCGATGCCGATGTTCCAGGAGAGGCGGGGCAAATCAAAACCGTCTCAGACTATTCAGCCGATCCTGAAACCCCCGATTTTGCATTCAGAGAACAAGTTTCCCAGGAAATTTTCACCGTAAATATCGATCCGAAAGCCCTTATCGCGTTTGATTATCCCGTTGCTGTCGAACCCTATCGAATATGGAACACCGCTTCATTCTCCGGCGCGTATAAAACAGACAGCATGGTTTCAGGATTTTTCCCGTTTGAGCTGTATTCTGTTCGAACACCGTCAAGAGAGAGCTCAGAAGGTCTTTCAACCCAAGCCTTCGACTTTTACACCTCGATCGACGATGAAACCAGAAAACTTGTCGAACCTGTCGCAAAAAAAATTACAGAAAACGCCGTATCGTATTACGATATGATACTCGCCGTTACTTCTTATTTTCACGACGGCGACTTCCGGTACTCGCTGAAACCCGGCATCTCTCCGGACGGAAATCAACTCGCTTATTTTCTCGATACAGCGAAAAAAGGATATTGCACGTATTTCGCTTTTTCCATGGCGCTCATGCTTCGTTCGCTGGATATTCCCGCCCGCGTCGCGGCAGGCTTTTTCCTGGAACCCGGTTTAGGGCGCATGAATTATTATCCCGTTCGATCGAATATGGCACATGCATGGGTGGAAGTCTATTTTCCAGAGTACGGATGGATTTCCTTCGATCCGACTACCTCGATCGTCGCGGAAGGCGAAGAGGTCGCCGTCGATTCGTCCGCTGGTGAAGATTCCTTTACTTCTTTGCTCGAAGAAATTCTTACTAATAGAGAGTTCTTGATCCGGGACGGACTTGATGCCGTACAACCGGAAACAGAATCTGATATTCGAGCCTTTCTGAAAACAGCGTATTCTCACAAAGAATATATTGTACTGTTTATAGCTCTGCTGATTTGCATCGTTTCTGTTTTCTTCTACGTCCTGCTTCCGCTTCTCGTTATAACATATTCGCGAAACAACAGGAAAAAAATTCTGACTATGTACGCTTTGATCGCACGAAAGTCTGTATTCTACGCAGTGGATACGACATCTGATGAGTTTCGGGCGCTTGTTTCATTAAAGCAAAAAGCCCTGTATTCTCAAAGATGCGATTCTGAGGACGCTGATGTGGCTCGGTCTCTTTTCAGAAAGCTTCGAAAAAAAAGAATCAGCCTGTATTCCAGGACAATCGCATGCGTCCTGTTGTTCATTTTTATCATGCAGTCCCGCGTCTCCGCACAGGATGTGCAAACAACGCAAGACGACACGCAGGAAACAGTCTTGCTTAAACAGTCTCAAGAAGCGATCGACAACGAAAACTGGGATACGGCCGTATCGCTTCTCCAAACCGGTAAAAAAAAGCATTCGGGAAACGGAGAATTCGCCTATTTGCTCGGCACCGTTTACTTTAATCAGAAGCTCTATTCAACGGCATATAAGGAGCTTCTCCTTTCATATGAAACCGGTAATCGCTCAACCGATATCTACAGCCTTTTGGCAGACTCTGCCGGCTATCTGAATAAGGACGAAGAAGCCCTAAAATGGATTACGCTCCATCTTGATACGAATTCACAGGATATGTTTGCCTGGTCTACGTACGGCTGGTTATGCTACAAAACGAATCGTTTCGAAGAAGGCATTAAAGCCCTTCACAGGGTATTGGAAACACACGGACCCGATATCAATGTATTTGCCAGCTTGGCGAATCTCTATACTGCGGAATTCAATTATCCCGAAGCAAGAAAATACTACACATCCGCAATCGAATTAGCGGAAGAGCGGGATCAGAACTATTTAGCCGCTATTTATTACTACAATAGATCTATTCTGGAAGAAGTTTTTTATAATTTCAAAGACGCCTACAGCGACACGATTAATTCAATTCAAGCGATGCCCCGCTCATCGGGGTATCTGATGCAAGGCGAACTTTACCTGAGAAAGCTGGAATATAAGGCGGCTTACAGCAGTTATTTAACGGCATGGAACGCCGATTCAAGTCCTCTTCCCTCGCTCGGCTTGGCGGAGACGCTTCTTTTATCAGGATACCCGAATGAGGCGTTAAATTATTTAACCCACATTGTACATAAAACAGATGAGACCTGGATCGCTCATTACGGAACCACTCAAGATCAATTTCAAGCCGATCTGGCCCAGTTGACTCGAGATTGCTACGCGTATTTGAAAAATCTTGAAAAACGGAAAATTGTCCACAGTTTGTCCACATTTTATAATCGACAGATACATATTCTTCAATATGCATGGAACGAATGGAGAAGCGATGCGGCGTACAGACAAGCTACGCAAAAAGTCGCTCGATATTACGAGAAGAAAGCATACTCCGAAACCATCTCTTCAGGGCAGGAACTGTATCTGCATAGCTTCTACTACCAGACGTTCAAGCCGCATTACAAATCAGCGATTAAACATCTGCATAGAGCAAAAGCGCTTGAAACACAGTACATTCCTCTTTCAAATCCCTCTTATCTATTCGAAGAAGGGTTGTTATCACGCAAAACAGAGCTGTTGGAGCAAGCAATTCGCTCTTTTGATCCCGTTTGGGAGGTGAAATATCGATCTGAGGCTCTTTCGCATCTTCTATCTCGCATAAAAAACCGCAAATCGCGGGAATACGCGCAACTAAGTTTGGCACTTTTTAATATCAGGCCGAGCGCCTTTTCATTCCATGCTATAGCCTTCCCTGTACGAGTAGAATATACAGATTTTTCCCTAAATCGAAATACGCTTCCGTACAGACTTTCACGAACCTTAACACAAGCAGGATTTTACAAATCCGACAATTCGCCTTTTATTCTGTCGATTCAATACTCCGAAGAGGACTTTTTTGTGCAGTTAAAAAATGAAAACAACAATAACACACTTTTTACACAAGTTTTCCACAATTCAAGCCATTCTAGTGATTTCTACAGCCAGGTTATCAACATGTTATCCACATCGCTGTTTCGCTCAGATTTGGGGATTCAATAAAAAAGGCTGTCCAGCAAGTTACTGCCAGACAGCCCCTCAAAAGGTATCTCTGCTTCGTTTTACTTAATTTCTAAAAGCTCGAGATCGAAAGCGATGAAACTGTTGCCGGGAATCACTCCGCCGGCACCTCTCGCTCCGTATGCCAGCTCGGGAGGGATTACGATGGTTCGTTTTTCATTCTTTTTCATTTCAAGCGCTTGCGAGTCGAAACCGGGGATAAGCTGTCCGCGTCCGACCTGGAATTCAAGCGGTGCGTGCATGTCGGAATCGTCGAATACGGTTCCGTCCAGCAAGTATCCCTTATATTTCATTTTAAGGGTTTGTCCTACCTGGACGCCGGCGCCGGATCCTTCCTTCGTGATGTGATAATAGACACCGGACGCAGACTGCTTCGCGGCGGGCCATTTCTTCATGATCGCATCGACGACGCTTTTTCTGGATTGCTCCAACATCGCTTTTTCTCTTGAAGCAGTGCCTTCAAGATATGCATTGAAATCGGCCTGTGTAGCGGAAAAAGCCTTCGCGGCTTCGCCGTTTCTAAGGATTTTAACCGACACGATTTTATCTCCGCCTGCAATAAGATTCACGACATCCTGGCCTTCCCGAACTTTTCCGAAAACAGTGTGCTTTCCGTCAAGCCAGGGAGTCGGCACATGGGTGATGAAAAACTGGCTGCCGTTTGTACCGGGACCCGCGTTCGCCATGGAAAGGGTTCCAGGCGCATCGTGTTTCAAACTCGGCACGATTTCATCCGGGAACCTATAACCGGGATTTCCGGAACCTGTACCTGCAGGATCTCCGCCCTGGATCATGAAATCTTTGATAACCCGGTGAAAAGTCAAACCGTTATAAAAAGGTTTTCCGGAGGCAGCATCGAGGGTTCCTTCGGCTAGACCGACAAAATTACACACAGTAAGCGGCGTCTTGTCGTAATAAAGTTCGAGAACGATTGTTCCTTTCGACGTTTCCATTATTGCAAACACGCCATCGTCTTGAATGGCTGCAATATTCGTAGAATTCGACATCTTGTACATTTCTCCTGTTGTGGCGTTTTTACCGCCGAAAAATATAGCGGCTGCGGTTGCGCTGCCGACCAATAAAACTAGCAGACCGATTACGATCAATAACCGACTCTTTTTGCTCATGCGTTAATACTCCCTCGTGGCGTAAATCGCTTTATGCCACAATGTAATCCTTTTTTCTCTTTCTTCAAGTTTCATCGACGGTTCATACCGGCATTTAATTTGCCAGTTTCGGGAGATATCTTCAAGACTTTCCCAAAATCCGCACTTCAATCCTGCCAAGTACGCGACGCCCAACGCGGTTATTTCAGCGATTTCAGGCAGCAATACTGGCACTCCTGATATGTCGGCCTGAAACTGCATCAAAAACTGGTTCGCCGTGGCGCCGCCGTCTGCTTTCAAAACTTCGATCTTGTGACCGCAGTCTGCGCTCATGGAAGACAGCAAGTCCTCTGATTGGTACGCTATGCTTTCAAGAGCGGCACGGACGATGTGGGCCCGGCCCGAACCTCTGCTCAAACCCATGATGGAACCGCGGGCGTCGGGATCCCAATACGGAGCGCCCAGACCTACGAAGGCGGGCACTAAAAACACCCCGTTCGTATCCGAAACGGATTTCGCCAATTGTTCCGATTCCGCGGCTGACGAAAGAAGATGAACCTCGTCGCGAAGCCATTGTATTACCGCTCCTGCAATGAATACAGAGCCTTCAAGTGCATACGTCGTTTGATTTCCTATTTTCCATGCGATGGTCGTCAACAGATTGTTTTTCGACCATACCGGCGCGGAGCCTGTATTCAACAAGGTAAAACAGCCCGTGCCATAGGTGTTCTTGGCCATTCCCGGCTCGAAGCACGTATGGCCGAACAAGGCCGCCTGCTGGTCGCCGGCGACTCCCTGGATAGGAATTTCTCTCCCGAAATACTTTTGATCCGTATATCCGAAATCGTCCGAACTGGCTAAAACCTTCGGCAATACCTGAACAGGAATTCCTAAAATAGATAACAGAACCGGATCCCATTTTTGTTCTTTAATATTGAACAAAAGGGTCCGGGATGCGTTTGTAACGTCTGTAACATGATTTCCCGTCAATTTCCATAAAAGCCAAGAATCAATGGTTCCAAACAAAATCTCGCCGTTTTCTGCCAAGGCTTTCAGGCCGGGAATCTCTCTAAAAAGCCAACACAGTTTGGTTCCGGAAAAATACGGATCAAGCCTCAATCCGGTTCGAGAGCGGAATTCCTCTTCCAAGCCTGCGTCGATCAATTCTTCGCATATCTGATTCGACCTGCGGCATTGCCACACAATAGCTTTATATACCGGTTTTCCGCTGTCTTTATCCCATACGACTACGGTTTCGCGTTGATTCGTAATACCGATGGATACAATTTCAGCAGGATCGATAGATGCCGCGGCGATAGCTTCGCGAGCGACTGCTAACTGTGAGTCCCAGATCTCGACGGCATCATGCTCGACCCATCCCGGTTCGGGATAGTACTGAGAAAAATCTCGCTGCGAGCTGGATACGATTCGTCCTGAGTGATCGAACAAAATCGCTCTCGAAGATGTCGTTCCCTGATCAAGAGATAAAATGTATCCGGATTTTTCAGTTTTCATAGGCATTTATGAACCAATCATACAATGCTATAGAACGGGTTGAAAAGGATGAATTTAATTTTTTTTCCAATCCCGGTATTTCAGGAACTTTAACATGAGTACAGCCGTACACCAGCAAATAATCGCCAAGATCGTGCACCACAAGAGACACTTTCATCCGCTCCGGTCCTACGACCGTTACGAACGATATTTTTAAGGGATCTACATTCGTTGAGGTAAGAGAGACCGCTGTCGGCGTTGCTCGATACGAGTACTTATACAGATACTCGCCAAAGGTTTTATCCTTTTGAACAGCCAAAATTTGTTGCCCATCGATATCGGCGCTGATCGGATCTGCTATCCGGTTTCGGTTTGCAGCCGAATCGACGGCATAGGAATTCTCATAGAGAACCCGCATGGCATCACGGCTCGTGGAAAAATATTCAATGCCCTCAAGAGTCGAAAGGCTTCTTAATATTATCCCGGTTTTCTCAACAGATTTTTCAATGTTTCCGGAAAGATTCGAATCCTTCTTCTTATACAAAAAAAGAGATTCGATCAGCAGATTGTCGTTCGGATCAATGGATTTGGATATTTCCGAGGACGGCGAAAGGGCCGGGGCCAAAGCGGTATGCAAAGGAGATTCGCGATATACCGTCCTCAGAATTCTGCCGTCTTTAACGAGAGTAGAAGCTACAGATCCGGGAAGAACAGATTCAAGCCCTTGAATCTGTTCTCCGGCAAGAAAAGAAACGCTTCCGATGCATAAAAGGGAAGCCAGAACAAGAATTCTCACCTTCCGCCCTTATAAAAAACGCGTACCTGCTTGTAGAGTCCTTCGCCTTCGCTCTTTGTATCTACATCTCCGATATCGTTGAGGGTTGTATGGATAAGTCTGCGTTCGAACGGATTCATGGGTTCAAGAAGCATCGAACCCCGAGTAGTTCTCACTCTATCCGCAGTGCTGTATGCAAGCCTCACCAGAGACTCCTCGCGCCTGATGCGGTAGTTTTCCGAATCAAGAATAATGCGGGTTTCTTCATGGCCCAGTCTTCCGGCGTAAACATTTGCCAGAAGCTGAAGCGCGTCCAGGTTTTTGCCTTTTCTTCCGATCAGGATAGATGAACTCTTTGAAGATAAACGCAGTCCGATTTTTCTTTCTTCGCGGGACATGATATCGACTGTCACATCGTATCCCATCTTCCGCACGACCGAAGCGATAAAATCGATCATCGATTTTTCAAAATCGTTTTTCGGAAGAGGATCCTGAAACAAATTCTTTCCCTTGGGAACTGAACCGTCGAATTCAGGATCGATGCGCTCGTTTTTATCCGGCGAATAGCTTTTTGCGTTCGAATCGCTGGTATGAACGCGGATTTTAACAAAACCTTTCTTAAAAATGCCTGTTTTCTGTGATTCGAGAATTTCAACGTCGAATTGGTCTTTTTCAAGACCTAATTCGCTTGCGGCTAGTTCAATAGCCTCTTTTTCTGTTTTTCCTTCAAATTCGTATGTCATATTCACGCTCCTGGCGAATTAATGTTATTTAACCAATTTCAGTGAACTGGACCGCTTTTGTTCCATCATTTTGTTGATCACAACCTGTTGAATAAGCGTAAGCACGTTAGAGAAAATCCAGTACACAAGAAGTCCGGACGGCGCGTTGTAGAAGATGAAAAAGAATATCAACGGCATGCCGTACATCATAAACTTCATCGAGCTGTTCTGCTGCGCTGATCCCGGAGTTTGAGTTACCTTGCCGAACAACAACTGAGAAATGACGTACACGATCGGAAGAATGCGCAAATCCTTCCATCCCACGAAGGGAACAGTGAAGGGGAGGGTCATCAAGCTGTCGCCCTGCGAAAGGTCTGGTATCCATCCGGGAATGAACATCGCGCCGCGGAATTCGAAATAATTATTGAATAATCCGTACATCGCGAAAATCAAAGGAAATTGAATGAGCATCGGCAAGCATCCCGAAAGGGGATTGTAGCCGGCAGTCTGATAGAACTTCGCCATCTCCTCATTCATTTTCTGAGGATTCGCCTTGTATTTAGTCTGAATTTCCTGAATTTTAGGCTGAAGTTCCTGCATTTTATGCGTCGCTTCGGAGCTCTTCTTCGTCAACGGGAAAATCAGGGCCCTCATCAATATCGTCAAAAGGATGATAGAAACGCCCCAGTTCGGAATGATAAGATAGAACAACTCCATAATCCACTTAAGAATTACTTCGAGAGGGCCTAAAATTCCGCTGCTTTCGACTATCTGTTCAAGATGAAGATCCGCAAGACCCAAGGAATTGTTCACTGCGAGATTATACGGCGTAAGGTTTTTTTCAGTACGGGGTCCCAAGTAAAACAGCCAGTTATCAGTCGACTTGTTGGCAGTAATGGGAGCGCGAAGCAGTGAAATCTGTCCAACTGTCGCATCTGCAGATTCCGCCTGAGCAGAATACTGGTACGAAGAAACAGGCGTCGTACCGGGAATCGCGATCAACGCGAAATACTTTCCGGCTACTCCCGCCCATGAAACCGGATCGGTAAGAACTTTGCTTTTCTGTCCGGCGGATACGTTTACCGTTTTCTTTTTTCCGTTTAATAAATGGTAAAACCTGCGGTATTCGTACTGATCCTGCTTCGCATTCCATTCTGGACCGATCTGCGGAGAGGTCTTCAAGGTATAGCCTGCGGGCAGGCCGGCAAAATTTGCGTCTCCGCTGACAGTGATCTTGACGTCCAGCAAATATTCTCCGGGAATAAGCGTGTACTGTTTTGCCAAGGTAAAAAGACTTTGAGAACCGTCTGAATTTTTTATGGCGAATGTTCTGTAAAATCCGATGCTTGCGTCATCGATTTTTTTAACATTGAAATAATCCTGCAGGGGTCGGGAAGAATGATCGCCTAATGCAATGGAAAAGGCCCGGTTGGTTTGACTGATAGAATCCGCCATTTCAACCAAATCGTCTGAATCCTGATGATTCTTCAACTTGAAAGAAACGATATCTCCGCCCTGGTTCGAAAATTCTACCTTTACTAAATCGGTTTCTAACAGAAAACGTTCTTCCGAAACCGGACCTGCGCCGAGAGCAGTTTCTGTAAGAGTTTCTTCAGATTGAATAAAAGAAGGCTGCTCGGAAACAACTTCATTTACGGCGCTTACCGCGGAAGGTTGCTCTGCGTTTTGGATTTCAGTGGTTTGAATTGATTTTTCAGGCGGGAAAAAGGTCGCTTGAACAGTAAATCCCGCGACAATAACAATAGTGGAAAGGACAATGGCAATGATCGTATTCTTGTCCATACTCGTCATACTCCTTAGGGTACCGGGTCGTAACCGCCTTCATGGAAAGGATGACAGCGCAAGATACGTTTTATAGCAAGAAATGAACCTTTAAACGGACCATATCGTGTTACGGATTCGTAGGCATACGCAGAACATGTCGGATAATATCTGCAGGTCGGGGGAAAGAGGGGTGATATCCATTTCTGATACAAACGAATTGCACCACAAATCAAGGATTGAAGCAACTTCTTCATGAACTTTTCAACCGCAACCCGGCTTTTGCAAACAAGGTTGTCAGCTGTTTCTCCCTGACGGAAAAGGAATCCTTTCCCGGATACACCAAAACGGTTAAATCATAACCGGTCATCAGATCGTGCTTAATAATGCGATACGCTTCTTTACTCAATCTGCGCGAATGATTTCTCTCAACTGCCGTACCATAACCTCTCGGAAAGGTGAAAACAATTCTGTTTTGCTCCAATCCGTTTTCCAATACAAACAGTTTCGCCCCGTCACAGCTATATTTTTTTCCCTTCCGGAAAACTGACTGGATAGTTGCGGAACGCTTAAGGCGTTCCGCTTTTGTAAAACCTGAGCTCTTCACAGCTCAATTTGATTAATACGGTTTCTTTTCGTCAGAAACTGATAGCTTATAGCGCCCTTTCGATCTGCGGCGCTTTAAAACCATTCTTCCGCCGCGTGTTGCCATGCGTGCGCGGAAACCGAATTTTCGGGTTCGTTTGGTTTTACTGGGCTGGTATGTCCGTTTCATGGATTATAGACTCCTTTATTTGTAAGAACCCTGACTTCTTTTCAAGACCGGTTCAAATGTTAATTATCCCGATATAACACAGGCAACGCAGTATACATGGATCATATGCCGAGGTCAAGACTTCGGCTTCCCTTTCTCAAAGACACCTGATAACATTACCTCTATAGGGTCAAAGGAGTATTAAACCCCTTTGATTCGTCAGTGTTGATATGCATTATCCGAGCTGTTGCATATCCACATTGTGGATAAACCGGAAACGGTTACCCCACTGAAGTCGCTCGGGTTTCAGTGGGGGTTTTTATTTCCAGAGGTATGGAGAAATGAACGAGATATATCCCGAGGATATCCGCTTTTCACCTGAAGAGTCAAAAAAAATAATTTCTGACCTTTATGCGTACGCCTTTAACTGTCCTCGTGACGCCCGCAGTGAAGAATATAAAGCTGGTTTTCGCGCTGGCGCATTCAATACCCTTCTTTTGCCCAAATATAAGCACCTATCAACCACATCCTCATTCCCAAAAGGGTCTTGTCAGTTAGATGCCTGGTACTCAGGTTATGACGAAGGACAAAGGGCTGCCCATTCCTTTCAAATCAACTACGTAGAAAGCATTCAACACAATGAACCAGTCCCGACCATTAAACCAGAGGAGGGATCAGGCGAACAGGAAGTTTCTTTTAGCTTCACTTGAAGCTAATTCTTTGCTACTTGGAAGCGGCCTACCGTTAATCGGTACGGCGTCGGGTTCGTAACCGACCTACCTTCACCATGTTTCGGCTGGGAAGAGAGAATTTTGGGCGTATCGCTCTTCTATCGCAAATTTTGGAGAGAAATTTGTGATGGCGAAGCTATGCCTGAGTCAAACGAGGTTATCGAGGTTTTATTGGGTCGGAGATACGAATTATATCCGCCTAACAAGCGGTTAACAAATAACTTTAGGAAGTATATATGATGGAAAAGGTTTATCCAAAGGACATACGGTTTAACCCGCTTTTTGCAAAGAATATAGCTTCCATTTTATTACCTGATTCTTTTAGTAAGCCCCGTGATCCTCGAGGCGAGGATTATAAAGATGGATTTCAGGCAGGTGCCTTTAACACACTTCTTCTAGATAAGTACAAAGATCAATTCATTAAACCTCCTTTTTCAAAAGAATCTTGTCAACTTGATGCTTGGTTTTCTGGATATGAAGAAGGGCAAACCGAAGCCCGGTCTTGGCAGATTAATTATTTAGATTCTTTTTAGCTTCAAGGTTATTTCATCTGGAATGTCAAGGAAGAAAGTAAAAGGAATAGTCCTTCACTTACAAATTTTGGAGAGAGATTTGTGAAAGTGAAAGTATATCACAGAAAATTGCATACGGTAGCGGAAAGGTTTCCGGGAGAACAGAAGTCAGGAGCTCTCCACTTCAAATCTGTGCTCTACAGGGGTTCGACTCCCCTGTCTACCACTACCGGAAAATTAGCTTCATGTGAAGCTAATTCCTAGGAAAACATGAGAAAGGAGAGCTCACGTATGAAAATCGTATCTTTTGTATCAACCAAAGGTGGAGTTGGGAAATCTTCCTCCACCATTTTAATCGCAAATTACCTGGCTGCTGTCGGCAAGTCGGTATTGGTAATTGATACCGACTACAGCAATTCAACGACATTGCATTATCTTGAAAGCAAAGCCGGGTTGCGGGGGAAAGGGTTTTCTCAGGCCGTAAAGACTGGTCGCCTTACAGACAATATCGTTTCCACCCAAAATGAGAATATAGAGATAATTCCTTCAAACAGTGACATTGAACACCTGATATTGAAGGATGATCTGGTTCTTTCTCGTCTTGTGGAAATGGAACATAAAGAACTATCTCTCTATGACTACATTCTCCTTGATACGTCCCAGGGATTTAATTCCACGATCAATAACGCAATCTATGCGTCTGACCTGATTTTAACTCCGGTACTATTGTGCCAGTTCGACATGATTTCATGTCTTACTTTGCAAAGTAAGATTGTGGAAGCCGAGAAAATGTCTTCCTGGGGTCTTTTTTTTAATGGTGTTAATCAATACGCCCAAAATAAAAACTCATCCCATTATCAGTACATATCACTCTACAAAAAGACATTCACCCAGTGCCTTAACATTTATCTGCCTAAAACATCTGCGGTAACAAACCGCATTGACCGGGATCAGAAGATTACCCGTAAAACAAGCGAAAAGATTTTTGACGGTGTCGCTTCGTTAGTCGAAATAATCACCGGAGAGCCGGTAAGCGAACCAGTTGCTTTCTAAAGAAGGAAAAGGAAATGAAGCCATTAACCATACTGAAAGACGAGAAAAAGCTTGACCTTAATAATTCCGGGCGTGTTCTGTTGGCACGTCTTATACCACTTACCGAAATTAAGCTCCAGAAGGAGTTCCAGGAACTGTTTCCGCTTATTCCTGGTAACGTGGAGAAAATAACGCAACGAATCATGGAAGGCGGATACGATAATTCCCAACCGGTACATATATGGAATTTCAATGGGAAACACGTCCTAATTGACGGACATCATAGGCGGGAAGGCGCTCTTCGTGCCGGACTCCACGAAATCCCTTGTTTCTTACACGAGTTTTCTTCTATTGACGATGCGCTTGAATATGCCATAAGTCTTCAAACTGAAAGGCGCAACCTTTCAGATGCGGAGCTTATGAGAGCGCTTAAAGTAGTGGATTCTCTTAAAACACGAGGACGTGGGGCAACGGGTGACGGAAAATCCGCTGCACGTTCGGCAGAGGTTCTGGGTATTTCCACCTCACGGGTTGAGAAGACCCGCATGGTGGAAAAATATGCTACCGATGAAATCAAAAAACAGATCGAGTCAGGTGAACTCACGCTTAATAAAGCGTATCACCTCGTTCGGGAAACAATGACCGAATCGACTGGTAGGAAGAGTAAGGATAAGAAGCCTTCAAAAGAAGTCATACAGATTATCACTACTATTCAGTCATTTCTTACCTCTGGTGATATTGAAGGCCTTTCATCGTATGTAAAGGAGTACGGGATATGACTAGCGTAAAAAAGAGCGAAACGCGCGGACTGTATCGTTCTCATGATAAGAAGCTCGTCTATGGTCAGGTCGATACCATCTTGTTACATCCTAAGATGTACTTTTCAAAGAGAAGACTTTCACGGATGGCTCCTTACCAGATTTTTACTGGAGTAGGTTTTGTCTGTACCGTCCTTGATGATCGCCTCCAGGCAGATACTTGGTTTTTCAAGGATAAAAAAAGTCTTAATAGATTTATGCGGCAAGTTAAGGACAGCCTCCATTGTATTGAAGAATGTTTCTATGCCTCCGTCGTACAGCAGAATACAGAAGACCCATTTCAAAATAGGTAGGTGGAGGTAATGAACCAAGATAGAGTAAAAGAAATACTGTTATTACTTGCCGATACCAAAAGAGATTTCACTGTTATTTTTACTGGTAAGAAAAGCAAGAAAGTAAACGGGCTTTATAAACCTGATACGGCAGAAATCTTTCTTCATAACAAGAATTTTTCTCAGGATAATCAGCTACTGTATACGGCGATCCATGAATACGCTCACCATCTTCGTGTCGAATCGGGAACATCCTCTTCTCGTGCACACGATATTGCATTCTGGTCTCTTTTTAACACGCTTCTTGATGATGCAGAAACAAAAGGAATATACCAACGCATACGATCTGCATCCATACAGAAGAAAATAGATGAGGCTAAAGCCTTACAGCATGAAATACTTCTCCTTGAACAACGTTTAGGGGTATTGCTTCAGGAAATCCACGAAACAAGCGAAAACGAAGCGATTAGATATGAAGATATTATCCAGCATGATCTGCAACTCTCCCTTGTAACGGTTAAGAAAATGTGTGCTATAAGTACACTGCCAGCTCATAAAGTTGAAAACCTCTCACTCGATGCAGCGCATGTTCTGATTTCCAACAAGGGAAATGACCAACGGGTAATCGGTGCAATTGAATCTGGTAAAAGCATCGCTCAAATCAAAACCACTACTCAATCTCAATCAACGTCACGAGACGAGGAACTAGAAAGGGAAAAGAGGCGTATTGAAAAAATAATCACCGCTTTGAACGAAAGACTCCGTAAAATCATTAATGAGTTAGGCGAAATGAATGGAATCAATGCAGGTGAAGCTAGTCACGGAAAAATCTATGCGGAAAGGATTATGAAAGAATGAATAGTAGGAAAAGGCATTCACCCTTAACAAGACAAAAGATTTCTCTTGCCATGAAAAATAGAGTTCTGTCGTCTTCATGGAAGGTTAATGTTACAAGAGCAATTATCGAACAGTGGGCAAAAGCAGTCATATGTAATGAAACGGGAAAGACCTTTGAAAGTATATCAGAGGCCGCACGATGTTACGGTCTAGCTCCTACGCAAGTATCTCGGGTTTGTCGTGGTATGCGAAATAGTGTTCACGGTCTTACTTTTTCATTTCTATAATCAATAAGCTTCATGTGAAGCTAATTTAGTTTCACTTTTTAAAACCATAAGGAGGACAAATTGGAGTCAAAACTGATGAAAGCGATTACGGCGCTGGAAAGCGCAGGGTTCCAGGTAGATCGAGCCATTGAAGAGGATGGTCGTGATGTAGGAATCACCGTTTCAGGAGAAGTTGCGTATCAGCATATCAATGTAATAACAGCAAAAACCGGCGCGATCGTCATACGATGCACGCCGGTGAAAGGCTAATTAGTCTTTCAATTCAAGAAAGTCCTGAAAGACTTTAGCAGCAGCTACAGTCTGCTTTACAAGGTTTTAGAGACTTCCTTTTGTTAAATCATACGTTGTGCCATTTGCTTCAGCCATTGCATTCACCAAATTTAAGATTTGTTCTGATGAAATTATTTGAGCCATGTTTTTTCTCTCCGGGGGATTGGTATTTCGCCCTGCATACGCGGGGACGGTGTAGCTGCCTTTGAGTATACCACGCCTCCGGAGGTTTCTTTGAATCACAAGTTCGTGAATTAGCTTCTCTTGAAGCTAATAAATCAGTACGGAGGTTTTTGAAGATGGGCGATTTAAATCATGTGACTCTTACGGGACGTGTAGTGAGAGATGCAGAACTGAAACGCAAGGGCGCTAATCTAGTGATGTGCGAGTTCTCGCTTGCGAATAATTATTCAAAGAAAACAGGGGAGACCTGGTCAAAAAAAGCAAACTTTTTCAAGTTGGTGGTGTTCGGAAAAATGGCAGAAGGTCTACATCCTTATCTCAAAAAAGGTGCACTCATTGGTATAGAAGCTGAACTGCGACAAAATCAATGGGAGCAGGAGGGTAAGAAATACTCAAGCAATGAACTAATCATAAATGAAGTTCAACTTCTCTCTAGTCCAAAAAAAAGTAATGAGGCTCCTTCATCATCAGATTATCCGGCTGAAGAAGAATCTTTCCTTATGGATATTTACTAACTGAAGGTAATCAATGAATTCTAAACTACTAAGGAATCTATCTCTATTTTTATGTATATCATTTACTTTTTTTTCATGTGAAGTCGAACTTCATGCTGAATCAAATACATGGTATGAAGCAAGGGTAACAGCCGTTATTGATGGAGACACCATTCAGGTGCAGTTTACTGGAGAAGATTGCCCTTCTGGGTGCCAGTGGAATGAAAGAGTACGTCTTGTTGGTGTCGATACTCCGGAGCTTTTCACAGATCCTCCTGAGTACTATGCAGCTGAAGCACGAGCCTATACTAATCAAATCTATAGACGAGATGTTCTACTTGTATTTGATTCTGTCTCAGCCAAAAAAGATAGGTATGGAAGAGTTCTTGCCTATATTTATAAATCCTTTGATTCACCTTCAATTAATGAACAACTCATCCTCAATGGGTATGGATATTACTACGATTTATTTTCTTTCGATCCAGAAAAAATGAATGATTTTCAGAACGCAGAAGATTATGCCCGATTAAATCGGGTAGGTCTTTGGAGATAACTATAAGGAGTGTATTGAAATGAGTAAAGAATGGATTCGTGGTTATGGACAACGTTATCGACACATGGTCGTGCGAACTGAGGTTACGCCTCACTATAAAAGGACTCATTTTGCATGTGGGAAAACAACAGATTACACGCTTGATTGTGTTTTTGAATTAACAGAAACCGCGAAATGCCCACTGTGTCTTGATTTCGAACGAAATAATGTAAAAGCAATTTAGTTTATATGGAAGTGTAGTGATGAGTGGTCATCAGAATGTCATGCGTTCGTGCCGTAGTCAGTCGCATCATAGGTTCGATTCCTATCACTTCCGATAGCCCGTATGGGTGAAAAACTACGTGCCGGTTGCACCGGTGTTTGAGTTCAGCTCGGCCGGGAGGAAGCGGAAGACCTCCCGGCGTTTTTTATTAATAAAGAGGACGTAGTTATGAAAAATACAGTACTTGGTTTTTCACAAGAAAAGTTACTTGAATACAAGCTTAATATTTCTGAGATTCATATTCTTCAGTGGTTTGTTGATTGTATCGTAGGTCAAAAACTCATTCAAACACCGTTAACAAATAATACACCGTATTACTTAGTTAGGTATCAATACGTTATTGATTCATTACCACTGTTGGGTATTCATAATCCACGGGTAATCGCTCGTCATTTTAATGCACTCTGTAAATGCGGTTTACTCGATAAAAAAATTGAAAAAAACAAAGAAGGCACTTCTATTTACTTTTCATATTCAAGGAAAAAGATAGTCGAACTTCTTTACTCTGACTTGAAGGAATAATGCAATGATACATACATTTGATACTGAAGTTGCTGAATTATTCCATGATGCCAATATTGCAACGATTTTTCAAAATTTGTGTTATTGGATACTCCATAATAAGACAAATGATAAAAATCAAAAGCTGATAGAAATTAACGGTTCTCTTGTTAACCGTTACTTCACATATAATAGTATTCAAGCATTTGTACAACAATTTCCATATTACTCAAAAAAGCAAATAGAAACCTATCTCAATAAACTGCGCGACCGGGGATTGATTGTTAAAGGGAATTTCAATGATAAGGGTTTTGATCGGACTAGTTGGTATTGTTTAGTAGATGAGCAGTATTGGATTGACAAGTATTTAGGAGTATCAAAAAAGCCCTCTACACCACTACCAACAGATGAAACACCTCAAAAAGATGACACAGAAGATTCATTTAATCACTATTCAAATAGCGAAACACCAGATTGCTTCACTGAATCAATCGATACTGCTTCATTGACTTGTGAAAATGAGACTACTAGTGTTGAAAATCTCCAATCCTTCCATTTCCCCAAACGGGGAAATGCATTTCCCCAAAACGGGAAATCCATTTCTCCAAACGGGGAAATGCATTTCTCCAAAACGGGAAATCCATTTCCCCAAACGGGGAAACCTATACCAGATATAAACTCATATCCTAAACCAAATAATAAACAAAATACTGCTTCTGCTATTCGTACTACGTTGCAAAATCTTGATCCAACATTGATTTTGGATTCTGAGTTTTATCCCGCAGCAGCAGATTTTCTTAATCGTTTCAGAGTAGGAGAAGAGTACTTGATTTGGTTTTATAACTATCTCAAAAGCTCCAAGCGAATAAACAACTTCTCAGGGTACTTCTTCACTGTGTTCTTTCGAGAGGTCTATATTCAGCGCTATCAAGCGCAATTACTCACTAGTAAGAAAGCACTGGACGAGAAAAAGGACCTGCTCAAAGAATATTTATGCCCTGTCTGTGGTAATCATGAGCAAATCACACAGGCAACGCGCTCTTGTTCGGAGTGTGATTCTCCAATTGACCCAGCAGTTGATGATATACCACGACTCAAAGCATTGTATCGAATGGACGATGAAACTAAGGAGCTTTATATTTCTGCTCGCTCGCAAGCGCTTCGATCAGGAGGAAATGTTAGTGATAAACTCAGAGATCTCGATCGACACTTTGGGCTTGTAGGCTAGATATGGCAAAACACTTTATTGGTGTTGAAGATTATGAGATTAGTCCAACCTGGAAATCGCCAAGGAAAAAAAGAAGTAGTCTTGCACTCGGACTGACTGCTCTATACGTACTTCGGAAGTACCGCGCAGGGAAGAAAAGTAGTTCTGGTAGTGGTGGAAGAAAATATGGCACAAGAACTTCGATAGATACTCGACAGAGATGCACAGTCAAAATGCATTACTCGAAGAGTATGGAGGCACATAAAGAGCAAATAAATCGGTATTTGGTGAAGGAAGGGAAAGGGAAAGATGGTAACGCACCGACCCTATACGGTACTTCAGAGGTTGAGTATAGAAAAAATATGACAGACAAGAATTTTCGAATATTTTTGAGTCCTTCATCAAATAAGGTTCCACTTGAAACTCTTGCAAAGACCTTCATCGCTTCCCTTGAATCTCAAACAGGTTATTCACTATTCTGGGTAGCTGCAAATCACTATGATACAGCCCATCATCATGTACACCTTCTGATTAATGGGAAAGATAAGGATGGAAAGGATGTATTCATCCCTCCCGATGTGGTTAAGACTTTTATGCGTGAGAATGCACGGAACATTTGCACATCGTTAATTGGATCTCGCACGAAGGAAGATATGGCCTTGGAACGTAAAGGACAACTTACTGCGAATCGGTATACCATCCTTGATGACAAAATTAAAGAACAACTTACGGACTTCAAGATTGTTCCACGTTTAACTACTCGAGATGCTGAGAGTATAAGTATGCGACTTACGCATCTTCAGGCGCTACATCTGTGTAAGTTCAAAGATGGTCAATACATATTTGTTCCCGAATGGGAATCATTACTACGAACGAATGGTCGATATAATGCTTTTCTTTCTGCGCGAAAGACACTTGTACATACAGAAGAACAAAATCTCAATCTCTATGATGCCTCCCAGGGAAAGGTCTCTGGTATTGTGACAAAGATATTCAAAACAGATGAAGTATCAGATAATCATGCACTAGTTCTTGAGTCTATCAATGGGAAGGCATACTTCATTCCGCTTTACTCAAGACCCAGGATTTCCGGAGGACAAATAATTGAAGTTATTCCTGAAAGAAATCAACGAGGTCGCCTAACCCCGACAATGAATAAGAAGAGTCATACCGATTTGCTCGTAGAATGTGAACAACATGACTATAGAAAAGGATATGCCGTCTCTGTGCGAGGTAACGCACAAGGACGCGAAGGACCTGAGAAAACGCTATAAGTATGGTATACTTAGGGCTTATAATAATTGAAGAGAAAAGGAGCAGCAAGCATGGAAACTAAAGCACGATTTCTACAGTACACAGACAAGATTTGCCGTGATGAGGACGGAAACATTCAAGACGAAGATGTTTTATTTCCAAAAATGATCATGAGGTTTAAAAATGGGTTGCTAGACGGTGGTGAAGAACCCGGAATTTCTTGTACTGATGGTCATCTTGAATACTGGAAAAATGGAAAGCTTCATGCTGTTGGTCGCCCAGCAGTAACAACTATTCGTGAAGATGAAGATGGCAATATTTATGAAGAATACTGGGAGAATGGAATTCGTATCTCTTGATTTTTACCCAAAAGACTTGTAATGTAAAAAAGAACCTTCTTTGTTTAGCTGAACTCAAACAAAAGAAAGTGACATGGCTACAAACTCATCAGAATTCCTTCGCGGAAAACCGACTAGTGGGAACCGTGAACAACTGTTCGCAGCGGTTAATAAGATATGCGCATTTATTATCATATTTGCCGGGTTATGGGTTTCAACTCAGTATTTCGCCTTCCTTATCGGCTATGATCCTTTACTCATTGGCTATCCTTTCATAATCATTCGTGAAGAGTGGCTTAATGGCGGATCATATCCATTATATGAGCCCTGGAAGTATCTGCTCTGGCTCTTTGCATTCTTTAAGGATGCAGAACTAACCTATCTATTAAAGAAAGCCTTAGTTCCCTGGCTTGCGGTCTCCTTTTTTGCCGTAATCCTCTACACGGTCATCACCTATTTCCGTGGATTCAGACAAGCGGCTGAAAACATCTTTGGTACGGCTCGATGGGGTAAAATAAAGGATTTAAAGAAAGAAGGACTTTTAAGGAATGATACTGGAATTGTTATAGGCCAGTTAGTAAATGCTGATGTATCTGCAACTCTTAATAAAAAGGAAGGCTCTGTTTCATTACATCTGAAAAAACCATCTGAACTTATTACACAAGTTGGAATTACAAATGTGTTACTTGCAGCTCCAACAAGATCTGGTAAAGGTGTATCAACTGGCATTTCGACAATATTGTTCGATGATAAAGAATCAATGTTTATACTAGATTTCAAAGGCGAGAACTTTGAAAAAACTAGTGGTTATCGGTCAACTCTTGGTCCAGTATATCGTTATTCGCCTATTGATACATTAGGGCATAGTTTCAACCCCCTCATGGAAGTCCCGGGTGGAAAAGATGCTTATTCATATGTCAATCTTATCGCTGATATAGTTCTAACCCCTCAAGCAGGGAAGTCAAATAGCGACGCAAATACAGAACATTTCCGGAAGGCTGCTGTTGCCTTTTTGACAGGAGTTATCTTTCATGTAATTGGGTCTGACTATCCGGATAAAAGTCTGCCTGGTGTATATAAGTTTTTGTCCTCAGTTAATCCTGATAAACCAGAAGACGATACGTATCCTCTAACTCTTATGATTAATGGAGTTCATTGTGATCAAGAAGTACATGAACGTGTCGTTACAGCCGCAGCAAATCAATTAAAGCGTAGTGAGAAAGAAAGATCAGGCGTCTGGTCAACTACAATCAATGGTTTAGAGGTCTATGACGATTCGTATGTGCGCGAATGTTCAAGAAGCCATGATTTTTATTTGGATGAGTTTGAGAAAACAGATAAACCGATAACTTTGTACTTTATTATGGAATACGGTCATGTAGAACGATTGGCTCAGATTATACGTATATTTGTTATGCTTATGATTAGAAAATTTTCCGCAGGTAAAACAAGTCATGGGAAACGTAAAATGAAAATACCCGTTTTACTTGTACTTGATGAGTTCGATAAACTTGGAAAATATAACGAACTTCAACAAAGCATGGGAATTCTTGCAGGATACGGACTTCATTTTTTATTGATGATTCAATCATCGAGTCAACTTGTAGATATCTACGGAAAGAATAATCAATTTTTTGCTCATTGTAAAAATATAATAGTTTATGCACCAGGTGAAATAGAAAGTGGAAGAATCGTTTCTGAAATGATCGGAAAAGAATCGATTTGGAAATCGAGTACGTCCACGAGCGGCACCCGTTTCTCGGTTGGGCTTGATAACCTGAATATCTCGGGAAACGAGCAAGAGAGAAACCTTATAAACCCGGACGAAGTGATGAAGTTGCCACCCGACCAATTTATTCTTCTTACGCAAGGAAGGCCTCCTTATTTGGGAAAAAAATGCGTCTATTACGAGCAATCACCCTTCAAGAATCGACTGCTTCCTCCTGCCTTCACAGATAAAAAAGGTGCAATGAAACAATGTGCCCATAATGTCGTGCGGAATTCAGGCCGGCGCTGGTTCGATCTTCCCCTGTTTACCTGTCTTGAGAAGACCTCTGAAGTTGTTGTTGATGAACGCTTAATAGATCCATGGTTTACCAATCGAATCAGAGATAGTGAAGTACAGAAACTAGCTTCACAAGCCGCAGAAAGCGAAGCTCCTTCTGATTCTTTTTATGCAGATGTTCCGGATGGCTCTCCTCTAATCCAGGAAGAGACATACACCCCAAATCTTATAGGACTATAATATGGATGTAATTTCGTCGACAGGTGAAGTTTCACGATTTCGTCTTTCCCGGGAACAAAAGAAAGAAATCGATGCGTATTGCGCCCGGCATCGCATTGAATCGCGCTCTGAGTTTTATCGCTTTGCTATTTCGCAAGCCCTCCGCCCGGAGATTGAAGATCCTGACTTAATATTTGCATCATTAAAGCATCTACATGATACAATGAATACTGTAGCCCGCCAGCAGGAAGTTCTTTTTAGCTATATCACATTTCTCGCAAGGCATTTCCTTTCATATCATGCAGAAATTCCAAATGAGCTAAAAGAAGCGGCCTCTATCTCAGCTGTTGAGCGCTTTGAACGTGTTTTCAAGAGCTATCAAGCAAGTCTAAAAAACTCTCCGTCCATGTTTGAATCTCTCCTTGCTGACTTCTTTGAGGAACACTAATGAACGCCGACGCCCAAAAAGAAATACGGGAAAGACAGTTAGCAAATCTTTATGGTGAGCTAGAAAGTCTTCTTCCTGTCTTTGAGAACAAGGAGCTGACCGACATTTTCATTTATGGCGATGGAAGTGTTCGGGCTGAGCATTTTCTTGAAGGGCGAATCGATGCAGGAATACAGGTTAATGAAACCGCACGATATAACATCATACATTATCTCTCTGCAATGGCAGATTCAAGCATTGATACATGGTCAAATCCTACCTTAGAAGGAATCCTTCCCGGCTATAATTTTCGTGTGACAGCAGTCATTCCACCATGGGTTAAATCCCCGGAGATCACCTTCCGCAGACCTCCGGTAAAGATATTCTCTTTAGAAGAGTATCGAGACACAGGACGAATGACAGACATGCAATATAAGGAGGTCGTAGCGGCAATAGAAAGGAAAGATAATATCCTCATCGGTGGAGGGACAGGATCAGGGAAGACAACCTTTACGAATGCGTGTATCAAGAAAATGAGCGAGTTTACTCCTCATGACAGATTTCTGATTATAGAAGACACTCCAGAACTACAATGCCATGCAGAAGACCTTACGCAACTATACATCAGAAAAGATCAAGCAGCTTTGGCTGTTCGTTTTGCTCTTCGTTGGTTTCCAAAAAGAATCATTTTTGGAGAACTTCGATCTGGCGATGTTGCAAGAGAACTCCTTGAATGCTGGAATACTGGACATCCGGGGAATGTTACCACCATTCATGCAGACTCAGCGCAATCAATGCTTACTCGTTTCCGTGGAATGCTTTCTGAAGTAATTACAGGAACACTTCCTGATGTAAGTGAGACGATACAGGTGTGTGTGCATCTCAAAAGAAAAGCAGGTTTCGGACCCATGGTAGAAGAAGTTCTTCATACAAGGCAGATTGCAAAGCTTCTCGATACCATAGAGAAACAGCGATCAAGCGAAGCATTTGTAATGAGTGAGTATAACGATTATCTCCATGCGACGCTCAATGCTGAATAATACCTAACAGCAGAACATGAGTATCCCTGGACTCATACAGAAGGAGGAAAGAGACAGAAACAACAACCATTGATCCGAAGAGAACGAAAGAGAGCTGAACTCAAACGTACATTTGGAGAAATGATGAACGAAAAGCGTCTTGAGAGAAAACACATGATTTTGTGCCAGATTGCATTCTTACTGGTACTTGGTGCCGGACTATATGCGCAAAGTACCGTTGTGATTCCAGGTGAGGTGCAGACTACCCTCGAAGAGGTTCGTAATGCATTTACTGGAGATCTTGCCCGTATTCTCGTTGGTATTTTCTTTGCCGGAAGTTGTATTGCATATGCGTACAACAAAGACAATGAAAAGATGAAAGCGAAAATGATTGCGGTTATGATCGGCTCTGGACTTCTTGCGTTATCACAGTCAATTGTTGATAACGTGATGAAAATGGGCTCCTAACATGACTGTTCGGGATTATTCTGTTACGGTGCACAGGTCACTTATGCAGCGTGACCTTGTACTGGGTATTCCCTCGATGGGGATGCTCATTCTATTGCTGTTAGGTGTATTTACTATGTATATCCTAAAGCAATACTACTTTGGTGTCATAATTGCCGCTTTGTACATTGCAATGCGAATAATGACAAAAAAAGATCCCTATCTTATCGACATTCTCATCGAACACGTCAATCAAAAGGACTATCTGGTGCCATGAACACCCTTGTGAGCCATTCCATTATCGGAATGGCTCACAGTAGTCCGCATTAGAGAGCGAAAAAGGAAAAAGGAGATACGCAATCATATGGCACAAAATGGAATACCTACAAATGCAGATTATTGGAGCCGTCACTTACCATGGCGATATCTATCGAGTAGCGTAGAAGGAGTCGTTGTTCAGAAAGACGGACTTCTCCAGCGTAGTTTTGCCTTTCGAGGACCCGACCTTGAGTCCTCTGCCGCCTTTTATATCAATGATCTTTCTCTTCATTTGAGCAATTCAGTGAAACGTCTTGGTTCTGGTTGGGCTATTCAAATGGAAGTTCAACGGTTTTCAACACAAGAATACCCCGGAGGAAAGTTTACGAATCTCGCTCCGTATCTAATTGATAAAGAACGAGAAGAAGCTTTTCGATCTTTCGGAAAGCACTTTGAATCTTCATACTATTTAACCTTCACATATCGGCCTCCGAGAGAAATCACAAAAAAAGCAACAAATCTCTTTTATACTGAAACTGGACACAGTAACTCTCTTGAAGAAGACATTTCCTATTTTGAAACCACTACAGATGATATCGTTGGAATCCTCGCAACTAAAATACTCATCGCTCCTTTGAGTGATTCTCAGACCTGTGAATATCTTCATTCAACTATATCTAATAATAGGCATTCCTTAACTCTGCCCGATAATCCTTTTTTTATTGATCGACTTCTTCCGGATGAAGTCCTTGATATTGGGCTTACTATGAAATTAGGGGAGAACTATATACCAGTAATTGGTATTGTCGATTTTCCTCAGAGTACGTATCCGGCTATATTCGACAAGCTCAATAAGGCAAAATTGGAGTATCGATGGAGCACACGATATATCTGTCTTGATAAAGAGGAAGCGATAAAGAAGACTGAAAAAGCTCAACAAAACCATCGTGGTAATCAGGTTGGTTGGTTCCAATCCTTTATTGCTTCTGCAACAAAGGAGCCACCAAAGCAAATAAACGGTGGCGCGATTGTGAAGGAAGAAGACGCTGCTGCCGCTCAGATTGCTCTTGATACAGATGAAGTCTCTCTTGGCCTGTATACCTCAAATATAATGGTATGGGATACAGATTTAAAAAAAGCACATAAGAAGGCTCAAGAAGTCAAAAAACTGGTTCAGAGTGTTGGTTTTGTAGCAAAGGAAGAGACCTTTAATGCATTCGAAGCATGGAAATCTATGATGCCAGGGGATGTTGTTAGTAATATCCGCTCCCTTCCGGTTGTATCAAGTAATTTTAGTCATGTAGTACCTTTGTCTGCAATCTGGGCAGGAATGATTGAAAATGAACATGCAGGTAATGTAAGCGGAATTGATCTACCTCATGTTACTTGCTCGACTCAAGATGGGACTCCCTTTTTTCTTAGCTTAAATCCTCGTGATGTTGGCCATACAATCATACTTGGACCGACAGGAGCTGGAAAATCAACGCTTCTTAACCTTCTAGAATTACAGTTCTTCAAATATACTGACAGCCAGGTAATCGTACTTGATAAAGGACGATCTGCCAGACAGCCAACCATGGCCTTCGGTGGTCGCTACTATGAGCCGGGAACGAATGGTGTGTGTTTTCAACCGTTAGCACACCTTGAAACAATTCTTGATCGTACCTGGGCAACTGAATGGATTGAGTCTCTAGTAGAAATTCAAGGAGTAACAGTCACTCCTTCGATGAGTAGTGCTATTACCGATGCAATTGAACGAATGGCCAGTATTCCAAAGTCGAAGCGAACGATTACTACTTTTTGTCAAAGTGTTAACTATCTTGATCCTGAAACTAAACAACCGTTACTACGCGAAACATTACGTCCGTATCAACTTGGCGGTAAGTATGGAGCAATATTTGATGCTTCCTCCACTTCAATCTCCCTTGATAGCCGGTATATTACACTTGAAATGGAATATCTCATGCAAATGGGAGAATCGTGTGTAGCTCCAGCTATATCATATATTTTCCATTACATAGAAAGCCTCTTTACTGGCCGTCTTACGTTGCTTGTCCTTGATGAAGCATGGCTTTTTCTTCGTCATCCAATATTCAGAGCAAAGATCGAAGAGTGGCTCAAAACACTCCGAAAGAAGAATGTTTTTGTTGTATTTGCTACACAGGATGTTGCTGATGCAGTTAATTCGTCCTTGTGTTCAACGATCATACAACAGTGCCATACAAAGATTTTCCTTGCAGATCCGGAGGCTGAAACACCGGCCATGCATCATGCCTATTCTACCTTTGGTCTTACTGATGCAGAAATCAGCTCTCTTTCTCATGGGATAATGAAACAAGACTACTTATACACCTCAACGATGGGAAGTAGAAAGTTTCAGCTTGATCTGAAGCGTGATAGCATTACACTCGCACTTATAGGAACTCCAGATCATGAACTTCTTGATAAGCTTGTCGCTGAACATGGAGACGAGAGTGGATACGAATATGCTGCTGATATCTTGAAGGCAAAAGGACTCGATTATTCACGGTACATGAAGGAGAGTGCGTAAATGAAGAATACGGTATTAAGAGTAGTACATGGCGTGTGCCTGTTGGTATTTTTCTGTAGTCCTCTGAGAGCAAATGCGCCAGTAATCGATATGGCACATATTCTTGAAACAGTTCATAACGGATATCAAATGTACCAGTCTGTATTGAACTCGATAAAGCAGGTTGAGTACGCCTATGTAACCACTCAGGCACAATTGAAGCAATTACAGCAATTGGATATGAGCGAGATTAAGTCATTTAGCGATGCTGTCTCTTATGTTGATAAACAAATTGATTTTGTGAGAAAGACAGAGAATCGGTTTAAAGCAATCAGTGTTGAAGTCGGTGGGAAGAAAGTCCCGATAAGTCAATTCTATAGACTCCCAGGCGAAGCAATTGACATGGTTGAAAATGATATGACCTCAGATATGAGTGATTGGGAAAAAGCAAGAGCGTGGAGTCACTATGGTCTTAATCCTGCTAACTATGCATATGCGGTTGCATGGAAAGGCAGAATTAATGAGGCAGCAAAGCAAATGACTGTTATCGGAGATGTAATCGAAGAAAACAATAAGGTTGCTGCACAGGAGATGGATGCAATAATGAAAGAAGCAGAGAAATCTGAAAGTAATCTGGCTGTCTTACAATCCCTGACTGCGCTCATGCAAATACTTATTGGCCAACAAATGGAAGCGAACCGTATTAACGCGTTAAATGTTCGTTATCAGGCTGATAAAGATATCGCAGCTGATATGCCTGTTCAACAAAAAGGTCGCTTTTCAAAAGATTGGATCGAATAAATAAGTTAAAGAGGATTGAGCCGTCAGTTTAGACGGCTGGATAGAATCAAAAATGATAAATTGTAGAAGGATCAGTCTTCCAGAAACCTTTTTCAAATGAATATAACTGAATAGAATTTTTATTGACAGTTGCAACGATAATATTTCCCAGAACATTTGTCAAAGAAATACCGGTACAACCAACCGGTAAAGTCAAATTAGCAGAGGGATCAGACTTCCAGGAACCTTTTTCAAAGGAATAGAAACGAACAGTATTTTCATTAACAGTTGCGACAACAATATTTCCTAGAACACTTGTCAAAGAAACATCGGAACAACCAACCGGTAAAGTCAAATTAACAGAGGGATCAGACTTCCAAGAATCTTTTTCAAAGGAAAAGAAACGAACAATGTTTCCATCAACGGTTGCGACAACAATATTTCCTAGAACACTTGTCAAAGAAACATCGGAACAACCAACCGGTAAAGTCAAATTAGCAGAGGGATCAGACTTCCAAGAATCCTTTTCAAAGGAAAAGAAACGAACAATGTTTCCATCAACGGTTGCGACAACAATATTTCCTAGAACACTTGTCAAAGAAACATCGGAACAACCAACCGGTAAAGTCAAATTAGCAGAGGGATCAGACTTCCAAGAATCCTTTTCAAAGGAAAAGAAGCGAACAATTTCATCATTAACAGTTGCAACTAGTTCTGTACTAATAAAAAGAGGTGTTGAGTAATTTTCTGTAAAACTCATATATCCAGTAAGAATAAATATCAGAAGCATAAATATTTTTTTCATCTACATCTCCTTACTAAAAAGTATAACACTTCTAGACACTGAAAAACAAGGTAAGTTAAGGATTCCCTTAATTAAATATAACTATAGAACAGGAGTTATCGGATGCAAAAGCACAAAAGGCACAGGAGGACAAATGGAACCAAAATGGCTTGATGCCCCATTCTTTACCTTGTTAGAGGACTTTTCCAGTCTTCAAGGGTATTTCATGGGACAAGCGATGTTTATTGCAAAAATTATCCTAACACTTAATCTTGGGTTTATCGCGATTAAGTATATTGCTAAAGGTGAAGGATTATCAGAGCAGTTAATCAAGACATTCACATCTGTGATTTTCTTCTTAATTTTCATTAATGCTTATCCCTTAATGATTCAAGGTATAAACAGAATTATCTATGCCTGGAGTTATGGTTCAAGCTACGGGAAGGTTGCCGCGATGATCCAGAAAACTACTTCTGATGGCGAGGCAACTGAGTTCTGGGAAAAGAAAGCAAACGACCCTGATGCATATTCAGACATCATTAAAGTATTGGAAGAAGAAACTGGGAAAGGTAATGTCGCAAAAAAGTATGTGCTTGATATCTTTGATAAAGGCTCTGATAAACGTCCGGGTATGTTCATAAGACCAAACGCGGTTATGCGCCTACTGATGCTTACCTTTGAAAATATCTGGAGCAAAGCACTTGTTTGCTTAAGTGTAAGTGTGGTTCCACCAAAAGGTCCTGATATCGGAGGTTTTACATTACTTGCACTTGCTTCACTTGCGGTTCTTCTTGGTGGAATATTCTGTTCCATTCAATATTTCATTGGTGCAATTGAATTTACACTTATCACAAGTGTTGGATGTATTATGCTTCCCTTCATGCTCTGGGATGGAACAAAGTTCCTTACAGAGAAACTGGTGGGAGCAATAGTCGGTCAGGCGTTAAAACTTCTCTTTGTAACCCTTACGTTCATGCTCGCAATAAATGGGTTTCTTGCGCTCATGGTTCGACCCTTTGATAACTTCATCGACCAGACGATCTATACGCTATTCACCATCTTCCTTCATTGGCTTCTTTGCCAAAACGGCCCCGCCCTTGCGACAGCTCTGTTGACCGGTACGCCTCAATTATCAATGGCTGAAGGTCTTCGGACTGCTGCCTCTATGGCAGGAGCCGCCGCAGCCGGTGGAGCTGCCGTTAAGGGTGCAGCTTCTGCTGGAGTCAAAACCGCTGTACAAGGGAAAGCAGCGGTTGATCAGGCTGTTGGTGCTGGAAAGGCTGCCGCCGCTGATGGGAAAGGAAAGCTTGGCTCAATTGCAGCAGGTGCGCGCTCGATGGGTGATTCTGCCAAAGAGTCTGTGAAGTCCGGTGTTCATGGACTTGCAAAAAGTCTTACGAATGGTAAAGGAGGAGGCGGAAGTAATAGTGGCGGCGGAAATCGATTCTCATCTCTTGAGGCTCGGAACAAACCAAAAGAAGATGGGAATCGGAAAACAAGCGGTGAATTTGCTCAGGAGAATAAAGCAAAAGGAGCGGAACGATATGCACAACATAAGCAAGAAACTAAAAATGCTGAATCTTCTGCATGGAAAGCACAAATAGGCGGAATGCAAAAACCTGTTCAGCAAGATACCAAAAAGTATGACGGTGGAACTCCGTTAGGACAACAATCCCCACAACGTACTACACCACCTACACCACCTACACCACCATCTGGAGGAAATAATGGCAAGTCATCATAAGAAAGTAATCTACACAGAATTTGATATTGATAACCCTATGAAGCGAAATGAAAAACTATACTGCGATTTAGTGGCTCGGGAGAGTAAAGGCAAAAAAGAGTGGCTTATTATAGCGATAGTGGAACTCGCTGTGATCATTGTTCTTGCAGTGTCACTGTCATGGGCAATGACACTACCGAAGAAGATCCCGGTTGTAATTACTGTTCTACCATGGGGCGAAGCAAAATATGTAGGGGATGTATCCAGCTATTCCTATCAAACGATGAACATCCCTGAAAGCGCATATATCTACCAGGTGGAAACATTCCTCCAAAACTTACGTACGCTTCCCACCGATGGAGAAGTTCTCACTTCAAATATCAGCTCCCTCTATAACATCATTACTCCTTCCTGTGCAGATCGAATGACCCCTGCAATCCGTGAGGATAATCCCTTCGCAGATATTGGATTCAAGAAGCGAGTAGTAACAATAGAATCGACAATACGGGTATCAGGTAGTACCTATCAAGTTGATTTTATTGAAACTGTAACCGGACGGGGAGCGGGAACTAAACGTTTCCGCGCATTGGTTACGACAACCCGGAAGACGCCGCCCAAGAAAGCAGAAAAACTCAATCCACTAGGTATTTACATCGAAGAATACAATCTCACTGAAATCACTCGCATACAAGGAGCACAGTAATGTACAAAAGACATGAGATCCGCGCCATTTTTTTACTCGCTATCAGTATTATTCTGGGAGTTTCCTGTAAAACAATGGACATGGAGCCGAGAAACGAAGTTGTCAAAGACAAACTTGTTGAAATGGAAGAAAAGAGCGAAGAAGAAGTTGCAGTTGAAGAACTGAAAGCCTCCATCGATGTTCAAAATCAAATAGTCTATGTTGATCGCCCTGTGTATATTCCGACTCCTGAGCCAGCGGTAAAACGGACTACCGGTCTTGATTCAGTCAAACAATCTACTGAAGAGGGAACTATCAAACCAACTGAGTACTCACACGCAGCGAGAATCTATGATTATGATCCAGATCAGGTGTATGAAGTATATTGTCAGATACTACGCACAACAGATATACACCTACAGCCCGGTGAGATAGTCATCGATAGTCCATTTGTTTCAGATACCGAGCGATGGATTATTGGTGCAGGTGTTAATCAGCAGAACAATGTTGTCGTTCAACATATCTATGTTAAACCGAAACAGGCCGGACTTGATGCCACACTCATCATAAATACAAATATGAGAGTATACCATGTGGTTTTAAGAAGTTATTCAAACGTGTATATGCCTATTGTGAAATGGAAATATCACAATCAAGGGATGCCACAGATCTTTGCTAAAGACATAACCAAAGAAATTCAAGTAGCAACAGAAATGGATACAATAGATCCACGCTTTCTATCATTCGACTACAAGATTACTTTCAATGTTTTCAAGAAACCTCGATGGATTCCAACAAGAGTCTATGATGATGGAAAGAAGACCTATATAACCTTCGGTGAAGAAGTCTTACAGATGGAATTACCAGGGATCTTTGAAAATAAGGCCGACGTGGTAAATTATCGCCCACAGGGGAATTTGATTGTCATTGATAAGCTTATCGAGCGTGTGACAGTCAAGTACAAAAAAGAGCGAATTACAATCGAGAAGAAAAAGGGGTAAGTAATGAGTCAATATGACGAGGAAACCGGCCTTGTTCTTTCGGATGAAGATGAAATTGCACGAGAAGCAGCGCTGGAAGAAGAAAAAGGTACCGAAGATGTTTCTTCAGAAAAAGATGGTGCTTCAGTTGAGCCGAAAACAGTTGTTCCGAGGATTAACAAAAAACTCATTTTGTTGTTGGCCGGTGGGCTTGCTTCCCTCATCGTTGTTGTTTCGATTATCTCCCCTTCTGAGAGCAAAAAAAAGAAGAAGATGGAAGACGGCGTCGCTTCTGAATTGAATGTCCCTGACTTTTCTGTGCAACCTAAGCCCTACGAGGAACGTACGGAAATACGCAATTCGTCTCCTCCGGCCATTCAGGAAGAGAGTCCGGTGTATATACCTCCCACTCAGCAAACGAAAAAGTCACAACCGACAGGTGGTGGAAGACCGGCTCAAGTAGATGAAAGTGCGTTGAATGCCTATGGATCTGCAATTATACCAGTGGTTCAAGGAAGACTTCTCGGCCAAGAAACTCAAGGAGCGTATAGGGGAAATTCTCAAGGACAAGACCCGTTAATGCAAACCATCTCTGCTTTTGGTTCTGTTCCCATGGGTCAGGACGAATATACGGCACATCGGATCGCGGCTCTTGGGGGAATTGGCTCCTCTGGCGGCACAGGAAGTGGAGAATCGATGGGATACCGTGAACAGAATATGCAAGACGACAAGCAATCGTTTTATAGTTCTGGCCGAGAGGATGAGGCAACGGGGTATTTTATCGGAAATGATACTCTGTGGAATGGATCAATAATTCCTGGTGTTCTTATTACCGGTATAAACACTGACCTTCCGGGTGATATTCAGGCACGAGTAACTGAAAACATCTATGATTCACTGACAGGCAAGAAACTTCTCATCCCTCAAGGAAGCATACTGATTGCATCGTATAATTCTTCTGTTTCTTTTGCACAAAGCCGTGTTCAGATAGCCTGGAACACGTTAATCCGGCCGGATGGATTTCAGGTTTCACTTGGGAATATGAATGGCGTAGATGATAAAGGATATTCAGGAACCAAAGGCAAGGTTGATGAGCATCTTTTCCAGTACGTGAAAGCGATGGGGATTATTTCAGCATTTACATTGGTTAATGGTGAGTTTGCTGCAACTATGGCTACTACTCAAAATGAGACAGCACAGAATCTCATAGCTGCAAACCAGAATGTCATTAACCAACTGGGAGCCAAAATTATTGATCGAACAATGAATATTCAACCGACACTTACGGTGAAAAGCGGAACAAAGATCAATATTATGCTTAATAAAAATATTCGCCTTCCACCTGTTTCATCTCCACCTGTTACATCTGTATATAAAAGATGATGCGTAAAGGCCGCTGATACAGGCGGTCTTCTGTATTCTAGTAACGACAATCACATATTTCCTTCTATTATCCTCACCTTTTTTTGATTTCTCTTTAGAAACACAGAATATAAAGAGTCTTCACTCTTTATACATACATGTTTGAACAAAAGGAGTTCACCGTATGCGACACTCAAAACCTAACGCTTTTCTAGCTTTTGTGGTACTCATTTCTTTTCTGATGGTACTCATTTCTTTTCTGACTGCTTCGTGTAGTTTGTTTTTATCGAATGATAAAGACGAGAGCGTTACTGTCAAATCGTTAGCTTTTTCAAAAACTACACTCTCTCTGGGTATTGGTGGAATTGAGTACTTAACTCTTTCCATAAATCCGACTGAAGCAAAGAGTAATGCGCGAATAGAGTACACATATGATGAATCAGTCATCAAAGTTGATGGAGACTCTTCGGGTGCAACCGTTTCAGGTCTTCGAAATGGAAATACGGTGCTCATCGCAAAAGCAAATGGTCAGGCGGCCGCCTGCGTCATTGGTGTGTCTGGTATTGATCCGATTACCGAGAACGCTCCCTATATATCCACAACCATGCCAGTGGTTGAAATGGAAGCAGGAACCACAAAGAAAATACTGGTATCTTTATCAAAGGGTTCATCCGCTGAGATGTCACAATTTTCTTGGAGTATTGATAAGTCCAGTATTGCTACAGTAGAGGCTTCCGGACAGAATGGAATTATCAGTGCGAAAACAAATGGGGTCGCGCGAATTACTGTCTCTCATCCGTCAAGCACCTATCCACTAGAACTACTTGTATTCGTCAAGCCGGAGAATGAAAAAGCGATATACCTTACAACAAGCCAGAATATTATCTCGCTTGCTCACAATGGAGCAGACCGAAAAGTCTCTGTCTCCCTTGTCAATGGGGATGGAGCAGATCAAAATAGTTTTACCTGGGAAGTGCTTGATTCGGAAGAAAGTGCTCCTGGCACTATCTCGCTAACTGCAAATGGTGCTAATGCAGAAATATCCCCACGAGCTGATGGACGGGCAACAGTCAGGGTGAGCCACCCTCGAGCCCTTTATCCTCTTGATATAAAAGTCCGTGTTGTTACCATTATTGAGAATGTGTATATCGATGTTATTGAGAGTAAGGTTACCGTAAATGGTTCAACTCCTGCAAACTTGTCGGTTTCGTTAAAGGGCTCTACTCGTGTTAATGAACTCGATCCTTCTCAATTTCAATGGACGATTGATGATTCGTCTATTTGTGATTTTGCTTCTTATCATAATGAAGTTGTCTTGAATGGCAAAAAGAATGGAATAGCAAAGCTCACGGTATCTCATCCGGCCGCGAAATATCCGCGAGAAATCATGATTTTTGTGGAGAATCAAGCAGATGGCGCAGTGCATTCTGGTGCGTTTATTACGACGAGTCAGAATTATATCCGGACAAAACTAGGACTCGAGGAAAGCGAACTCCTTGTTTCTCTTGTTGGTGGTGAAGCCGGAGATGAGAAAAATTTTGTTTGGTCAGTTGATAATCCTGATATCATTTCTCTTCGTACAACAAATGGAACAACTGGAGTTTGGGGACGTACCGCCTCTATCATTACGCAGCGAGCAAATGGAACTGCCTTTATTGAACCTAAAAAAGAAGGTTCTGCTGTTATCTATATCACGCATCCAAAGGCTTTGACCCCTACAGAGGTATTGGTAAAGGTTTTCCCTTCATACGCCTCCTTTGAAGAACCCCTTGTCATCAAGGGTCAGTCACTCCTGGGACTTGTTCGTGGAACGTCTCAGAAACTTGCAGTGACCCTTCAAGGTAATGTGACAATAAATGATGAATCGTCTCTTGACTGGTCAAGTGCAGATTCAAATATTGTAACTGTTGCAGGTGCAGGGAAAGAACAGCTGGTAACAGCCGTCGGAAATGGACAAACCTTTATAACTATAACTAATCCTCGGGCTGATAATCCGAAAAAGATTCTCTGTTATGTTGCAGAAACTGCTGAAGAACTGGAGGCTATGCAGGTTCTCTACTCAGAGAAAACATACTACAATCTAATCGCTGGAAAATCAGATCAACTGTATTTAATGACACGGAATCTTTCGCCGGAAGAACTTACTGCCATTCAATGGAGTTCCAGTAATTCTTCTGTTGCAACTGTTACACCCAGTGATAAAAATACAGTATCTACGATAACTGGTGTTTCAAGTGGAACAGCGATTATAACCGCTTCACTAGCTGGATTACAGTCAGTACGATTCACTGTTACCGTATACCCAGTTGGGACTGATTTATCGGTACTGCCACCTTCAATATTCTTTACCACAGCTCAGAATGTTGTGCAGTTTCCATCGATCAATACGGATAAGGTCGTTTCTGTAACGCCAGTAAATCTTCCTCTTTCAGACTATTCTGGAATATCTTGGATCTCTGATTCTCCTTCCATTGTAGAAGTCATTCCGAACGGAAATACTGCAACTATTACATCAAAAAGCAAGGGTACAGCGGTCATCTCGATATCACATCCAAAGGCTGACAATGTACTTAAAATCACAGTACGTATTGGTGATGAATATATTATCGTAAATCCAAAAGATCCCTTTATTAGTACAAGTAAGGATGTTGTTGGTCTTATTTCTGGGTCTCAGGGGGAGCAGATCACTGCTAAACTTGAAAATGGGGCTGATACAACGTTATTCTCATGGGAAATCGATGATCCCTCTATTGCAGCGATAAGCCCTCTTGGAAACAAATGCTACATTGTTCCAAAAGTTCCCGGCCAAGCACGTCTTATCGTTCGTCATGCTAATTCCACCTATGATAAAAATGTCCTTATTTTGGTTGGGAACACTCAAGCAGATATTGATGGACTTTCCTATCTTACTACAACACAAAACGTTGTTCGGATGGTAACCGGTACTCAACAAACCGTAAGTGTTCGTTTATCAGGTACATCTGAAACAAGTGCTGCGGATTATGCTTGGACTTCTGACAACCCCTCTATCCTGCAAATCGTTGATAATGGTGGAACTGCGGTATTATCAGGAATCAGTGCGGGTGTCGCTCGTGTTACAGTGAAGCACGCCTCCTGTGTTTATCCGCTTGATATTACTGTAATTATATCAAATACACTCCAAGACGCAGCCTCAAGTCCTTACATCACATCAAGCCAAAACATTCTTTCCGTTACCAAGGGAGGATCTTCTAAAACGCTTTCAGTGACACTCGCTGGTGGAAGTGAATCGGATAACCAACATTTTGTGTGGACGGTTGATCGTGGAGATCTTATTCAGCTTACCTCGAATGGTCAAAGCGCAGTCGTGAAAGGTATTTCCGCTGGAGAGTGCCGTCTTACTGTCACTCATCCAAAATCGACATATCCATTCCCCTTGGTGGTAATTGTTGATGAAGCGGCCCCATCTTCAAACCTCTATATAAACCCTTCGCTTCCAATTGTATCAATGAAACCTGCTGATTCAGCACAAACTGTCACAGCTACCTTAGTTGGCGGTACAGCTGAAGATAAATATGGCTTTGTATGGAGCGCGGATAACTATAATGTTATAGACCTTACCTATTCTGCAAATACAGCGGTCATAACGCCCCGACAAGAAGGAAAAGCTGAAATAACTATCTCGCATCCAAAATCTCCGTATGATGGGAAGATAATTGTCAGGGTCACCGAATATTCTCAATTTGCTTTTTCTCAGTCATCAATGACGATTGCTGAAGGTACGACTCAATTTGTTGCAATGCAGGTTCCGGCTATCGAAGGAGAGTATTCCGGTAGAGTTACCTATGCAACTGACAACTCAAAGATTGTAACAATCACTGGCACTAATAAGGTCGCTCAGGTAACTGCTCTTGCAACTGGAACAGCGATTGTTACTGCTACAAGCCCTTCCGGAGCTAAAAGCGACTTAATGATTTATGTTAAGAAAGCTACTGAGATGACAGCTCCTTATATTACGTCTCAAACCAATGTCCTTGCGATGAAAATTACTGATTCTCAGAGATCTGTGAGTGCTTCGATTGTCGGAGAGGGAATCTCGACTCCAGACCAGTATAATCTACAATGGAAAATTACTGATCCATCTATTGCAAGTCTTATAGGCACCTCTGGATCAAATATCATCGTTAAGCCGTTAAAAGCCGGTGAAACGTCCATACGGATTTCTCACCCGAAGACATCAACTATCTATACCATACATGTACAGGTAGAAGGATCAAATGCTGGAATCTCGCTAAACAAGAACTATATAGCAACAGAGACCGGTAAAACGGTTGAAATATCTGCAAATATAGATCTTGGTACAAGCGAGGACTATAAAGCTATTACATGGAGCGCTGATAAGGTCGGTGGTGCTGAGATCGTGTCAATTCTCGGAAGCGGGAAAACAGTCGCCCTTTATGCCTTATCTACCGGAAAAACCACGGTTACGGCCGAGTTCAAGGGAAAAACAGCTAAATGTGATGTGTTGATAGCTGCATCAAGGCAATTCAGTTTTGATACCCAGTCAATGCGTCTACAACCTGGTCAAAAGAAGACTTTCAAGTATGTCTTGATTCCTGAGGATGCTTCGATAAATTGGATGACCAATTCAAATGATTTTGTAACGTACGCTGTTGATACGAGCTCAAAAACAGTGACCGTTACAGGCCTTTCCGAAGGAGTTACAAAACTTTCCGGAACAGCGAACAGTATGAGCGCAAGTATCAATATTACTTGTGCTTGGGATTATAAGCTGAGCATAAATAAGACGCTTATTAAGACTGAACCAAAATATGATTCATCAAACCCACAATTGTACATAATTAGTTATGAGGTAAACCCTGCTGATGCTCGCATTGATTTGCTCATTGATAATGATATTGCAACATATACCATTGATAAGACTAAACGGGAGATTTACATACGTCCAACAAAGGAAGGAACCGCTAATTTCTCGGTTTCAGCAACAAATGTGTATAATAATTACAAATTCGGAACACAGACCTGTAGCCTAAATTTCGGATATAGCCGCCTTACAGTAAAACCAGTGATAATCTCCAAGCAAGGATCGTATTCAAGGTATAACGCTGAAGGTGGTATGTTGGTCTTAGGTGATGGAGAAGATGTATCAGTCTCTTTGTCCGTTGTAGAAGAGAACGCTTCATACTCAATTAGCAATGTGCAATATGTTAATGCAACTTCATCTCCGACTCCAATAGTGCTAAGTCAACCGTCAACAGGACTGTGGAATGTCAAGCATACGGTAGATTACATTATTTATGAACGGCTTGTTACTCATGATACATATTTCAAAAAAGATAATGACCGGCTAACAGTAAGATGGGAACATGCAGTGTATAATGGTGATAACCAATACTGGTATGCTTCATTCGGAAATAACTTGTATTTTGTTCGCTATAAAGATGATGGCGGGACTCATACTGGGTATAATGCCTATATTTCACCAAATCTTCCGAACGGAAACGGTAACTCAAGCTGGACTCCAATTACAACATGGTCTCCAACTTTTGTTAGGCAAGAGCGTTCTACTCCGTTACGAATGTCTGAATCTGACTATAAAGCCAATACAGATTATTATTGGCCAGAACATGAACAAAGATATTCGTATAAAAGTTGGGGAAGTTGGTATGATCATCATGGAACCTGGTCTGCATGGGATATAAATGAAGCTGCAAAAGTACCATCACTTGATAAGTCGATTATCAGCACAGTAACAGCCGGGTATATTAATGGAACGGTTGTACGGCCAAGCGGAAATCAAGCCTTCCAGATTCCGATTGTTGTAGAGACAAGAAAGTGTACTAAATAGTAAGTACTACCTTATAAGGCCGTCCCAACAGGACGGCCTTTTTTGTAACCGTAATACGCAAATTACTTAGTTCAGAATTATAATTCTGAGTTAAATATGTAATTTCATGTCTTAATTTCGATTTTTGTATTATTATCTGCTGAACATTTGCTTAACCTGCATTGCGTACATTGGCGCACTTTTTGCCGAGGAGCAAAGCGACGACTAGCAAAAAGTGTGACAATAGCAATGTCAGGTTGAAGCAGTTGTTCGACGATATTATTGGCCTATTATATAGTTTCACATCCTTATAAATTCAGATATCCAATAAATCTTACAATTGATAGACCACATATATACACTTTATTAATCGTGAAAAAATATTGGTCTGAGTTAGAGCTTATTTTCTGTCTTCAATTGCTTTTTCAATCCAGTCTGCAAGATTTTCTTTTATATCATTATAAGCGTCTGTACTTTTAGGATTATAACATTCTACATAATCAGATAATTTTTTACCACTATTACAAGTAAATTGTTCAAAAGGGTTTGTTCCCTTATAGCAAGTTCCTGTTTTTGGGTCTTTCAAATTATGTATGTAAATACCAACAAGCCCTCTTTTTTCATTCCAAGCTTTTACAATTTCATGTTTAACCCACGGTCTTTTATAAGTATCTTCACCTATAAGAACAACTACACAACTTTTTCCATCCATATTTTCATCAATCCATTTTTCAATTGCTTTATCCCCACCTTTCTTTACTGTTTCCCAGTCATTCTTCGAGACAGGTTCATCTCCATCAATAGCACCCATGTTCCTAATTTGTTGAACTCTAAAAACATCGTTGTCGTAATGAAAACTGTAAAAAACTCTTCTTTTTGTTGCCATATAAATGCTCCTTTTTGTGTTCTATTGCCTTGAATTCAATGTATTGATTATTTTTAAAACGGTTTTAATTATCACTGAGTTATCAATAGTAGTATCACCAAGTAGTTTGAAATCGTCAAGTAAATATTCATGATTAGGAAAGAAATCCTTAAATGAAGCAATAATTTGATCCCAAAGGCATTTTGACACAAATCCTGTGGCTCCAATAGGAATTAATAAGAGTCCATTCTCAAAAGCAATGTTGAACTCATCAATTACTCCAGTTGCTTCTTCAAGAACTCCGGTAGTTTTGTTCTTTCTGTTTCCAAAAACAAAAATTGCAATACCAGCTAAGGGTATAAATCTTTTTCGATATTCGACCCATAATTCTTTTAAGTTTTTTCCGTGAGTTTCAAATTGAGGGAAAGGTCTCATAATTAAGTAATTGTCCATGTTTTGATTTCTTTCACTTTCCATATTATCTAAAACCCCGTTAATTACAGCACTACCAACACCCCAGCCAAAGCCTGTCAGAATCTTGTATGAATTATTTGAAAGAGACTTGCTAAGGTCATGTAGAAGTTCTACAGCTCTTTTTTCACCAAAACTTCCATAATTTTCAGCGCTACCTGATATTAAAATTGTTGTCCGTAAAAATCTAGATTCTACTTCCTTAAGAATTGTAGTTATTTCGGGATATTCATTTATCCATAATGGATTTAATCCGTATTTTTTTAAGGAGTTCGCTCTAAGTTCTTGCCTTCTCTGCAATCTTGTATCCGTTTCTTTTTTTATGAAATAATAGTCTGGTTTTATATTCTGGCCTAATGTTGTTCTTATACGACTAATTAAGTAGTCAAGATTGGGATCAGTAAAACTGAATCCGATAAATAAAAATGTTCTAGAAACATAGTCACTTTTAAATGCATTACTAAACAATTCTCTTTTTTATTATAATCTTCATACTCATGTTTTGTTAGAACTGTTTCAGATACAGTTTCAATATCTCCATGCATTTTGTATATAATTGCATCTCGCTTTGGTAGATTTACTGTCAAATCTGATTGTGCTTTTTTAATATCAGGTGTTTTACCCTGTTCTAATAATGCGTTTTCAATTAGTCTATCATAATTGGTGGTCCAATATATTTGAATTGGAAGTCTAGCTAGAATCCGATGATTATCAGAGACTGACATTTTTGTTTTACCATATTCTTCGACAAGTATTTGGTCTAGTTCTCCCCTAACTCCTCCATGATCGTCAACAAAAAATTGAGCCAATGAAGTTAAATCATGTTGCTCATCATTAATGTCAAGCCCAAGCTTATCAGCAACTGGTTTTAATAGTTTTTTCCAATCGAAAAAACCTTGAGATACCGACATTCCTGATCCAATAAACGCTACAGCATTTTTTTCTTTCAACGCTTTTACATAGTTATTTATAAACGATTCAATATCCCTATCTAATTTCATTCTATTACTCCTTCATTTAATACAAATTTTCTATAATCTATTGAGCATAAAGCGGAAAACAAAATAGGTGTAATTTTTTCATCTCATTGCGCCGCAGGCGTCCGTCGAACAACTATTTGGCTGTTCTCAATAAATAATATGTTTATGTTAAACAACAAGATAATATGATAAATATAGATTGAAAAAATAAGATTGATAGAAACTACGAATCTAACAATTCTCGTATGTAGCTTGTCTGGAGTGATAGATTCACAGTTGCTTGTTTGTCCATGTAGAATCTTCTTGTGTACATGAAAAGAATCAATATTATCTTGTTTTAGGACATTAATATGGTTTTGATAAAATATGTTAAAAGAAACTAGTAAAGAACCACAAAAAATCATTAGTTAATGAATAGTTATTACATATAGTATCCTCAAGTAAATCTTTGTTGTGAATTCATACACTTCAAAGGGTTTTCTACTGATCAGTATAACATGATCTAAAAAAATGTCACTGATTTTATTTTATATAGTTATTCTTTGTGTTGACTTAAACCTAAGTTCTTCATTTTGATCTTTGAATTTCCACTATTTAGAATATTTCTAATGCCTTATTAGTCTTATTACTGATATCCAGAAGATTCGATCTTCTTTTTTTCAACTATTCGGAGTATGTATTAGTTAACAAGTGTGCTTTCTTAGGATTCTTACTCCCTATAAGAAAAGTAGGGTTTAATTTAACACTGCCTTTTTGAAAAACCAGATTGTTTTCATCCTTGTTGATTGAGTGAATTCTATTGCATGAACAACAAGGGTATCGTATTTTGGCACATTGTGGGTATTATTGTAATTCTTACTTCTGTAATAGGTATTTGAGTGATATTCAAGTGGTTCGTAAGTGTTATCAACAAGAAAGGCCAGTACCTATGTACTGGCCTTTATATGATAGTACCTACATTAAAGTTGGGTGATCAAAGATTCTCCAAAGTGATGTTTATACACTATTTTTTGGTATAAGTAAGAATGATTGGATATTTAAGCTGATTATACTCATCTCTTTCTGGCGATTCTGAGAAGTATACCTCCTTTGCTGTTATGCTTTTTTTCTGCCTGAGATATGATTCATTACCAGGAAGTCTGTCTTCGGGAATAATATCATTATCTGAGAATCCTCTTGTCGTTTGAAGAGTTATTTCAGTATCTGAAAATGTGTATGTACCAGAATATGAAGATATGGAGACTGTATCATCGACATATTGTAGAATAACACTTTGTTCAAAGGTTCCGTCATCGTTTACAGTCATCACGTGCTCTACAAGTTTAATTGCGACTGGCATAAAATATGAGTTTGTATATCCAGATTTATATACATATGTACTCATCCATGTTCCTACATACGGATTTTCTTGTGAAGAGCGACTTTGAAATTTCTTACACCCAATGTTTAAGAGGGAAAGACATATGAGTAATAGCACAAGAGGTCTGTTTCTCATAATTGCAGCTCCGCATCGGTTTTACTTCGTTGTTGACTCAGGCTAATTGTCTTAATCTTGATAGGTGGTACCCCTTCAACATCTTTCGCATTATAGAAAAATCGTGACTTACCATTATCAGAGATAACCAAGGGCTCTTTTACAGCCTCTTTTAGTTTTAATCCGGCCTTCAATATATCGGAAAGCTCTAAGAATCGTGGATCATGAGAATTGCTCATCCCCATAACATGCTGAGCTTTTTTTGCGGCCAAACCAACAAACTTCTCCCCTGTAACCGGGTTGTATGGCTCATATCTAGATCTGCTTTCACTCACCTTTTGCCTGATTTTTTCTCCGTCACGTGCTTGTTGTCCAATTTCACTCATGGTATTTTGACAAATCACGCTCGCTTTATTCCCAAGCTCGAAAATTCTGGTATAACACTTCTCATCATAAGATCGTTTGAGATCTTCCTCAAGGTTCTTCTGAAATGCCTCCATCGTGTCTTTCGTAGTTTCAAATCGAGCACCGAGAGATGTTGCCGCTAGATACTTACCAAGATATTTATCTGGTGTTGTTTCATTACACTCGACAATAATTTCAGGATTCTTGTTCTGTTCTGGTAATTTTGGAAGTTTTTCCTGATTATATACAGACGATTTAGGATAATAGCGATAGACATTCTGATGTTTGGTTGCAACATCAAATGTTGTAAGATTTATCCCTACAGAACCTTTCTTAATACCTGCCCCATGCCGTTTTGCCTGTTCGTAGGTAATAAGCTCGTAGTCTTTTCCTCCTGCTTCCTGTGTCATAATTTGCGCAATGATTTGATTCATTCCACGAAACGCTCTTCCTGTTTCTGCAGAACGGATTGCTTGTGGTACAAGTGTTATGGAAGCATTCTTAGCCGGTTGACCAAGGAAGGGGGCGGAACTTGACTTAAGCGAAGCAAGAATCCGTTCTGTGTGTAGCTGATTATACGACTTTTTAGGTTCTTCTATCGCTTCTTTAACTTCAGTCTGTTGAGGGTTTTTCAGGTCTTTCTGTATTTCGAGGTATCTCTCTCTTTCAGCGAGCGCTTTATTGAATAAGTAATTTCCTTGTTCTATACCATCGAGACTGAAGTTTTTTTGACTAGAAAACTATCAAGTCCGTGTATAGACGAAAGTGGCGTACCCTGTTCATGGTCTATATCAGAAACAAATGCTGCATATAAAACGTCATCTGCTGATAATACATATTCTTTCTGGCTGACAAAGCCTGACTCATCATGAGCTAGCGGCCCCGCCATAACCGAAGTAATGTCTTGTAATGATTTCCCTTCGGGAAACAAGGGTTCAGCAGGGTCAATACCGATGCTTACATAAAAATGCTTTCTGTCCTGCTCATTGGTTAACACAAAAGACTCCAATGAATTTGCTTCTTTTCTGTTATCTTCCATCGTTCTTCCTCCATTTCCTCTTGAATATTCTTGTTGTGATTCTTGTACAAAACCACTGTTGACAAGCTCAGATTTACGTATTATATTTTTACTGTAAGCGACTGAATTGGACTTAACTCGCATTTGGAGCGTAAAGGTCAATTCAGTCGCTTTTTCTTTGTCGTTTACATATCGTAAAAGACCATCCTGTGCCCATCGTTCAATTCCCGCTTCATTTTTCCCATAGAGCGAAGTGATCCAGTTTGCCTCTACTTGGTGGTCTGCATTTTTATGTCGGAATGAAATAATAACGGGCTCGCCGTTTTTATCTTGAATGTCATACACCCCCACCAGTGAAGCTCCATCTCTCGACGCAAACACGTAATATGGGTTTGCAAGCTCCTTGAAGACCCTCTTAATGATATTTTTATCCAGTCCATCGGAATGCCCATGTTGGAACCGTTGGCCAGGCTGTACCGGCTCCAGATACAACGCACGTGCAATTTTATCGCGGTACATAGCTATTTTTGTGTCAGGTAACCCATTTACTGTAAGGGCGAAAGGTGTCTTTTCTGTGATAGTGATAAACACATTTGGTTTACCTATATCCGCTCGTGAGATACCCTCAAGAGCTGCAAAAAGTCCAGCGGTAATGTCCGTTCGGAAGAGGTTCTCATTACGTTCTTTTCCGTTATATTCTTCCAAAACTTTTGATGCTACAGACTCATCCGTTGTTTGTGTAATTACAGTTAGTCCTTCAAGCGCGAAAGTCGCATCGGTCGTTGTTCGCTCCTTTACCTCTGCTTGTGACATAAACGAGAAATAAGAGCCTCTATAATGATGGAGGTCAAATTCTTCTGATGTGGCTCCGGCAATATAGAAGTCCATGAAACACCCTTCTTTCATGTGCTCTTTGATAGCAGTGCATAAAAGGGTGTCCTGAGCAAGTTCATCTGAAAGAATTGGAAATGCCCATAGTGCACCTGTTTGAACGCTTATAGTCTGAAATTGTCTCGCCATGTCATTGGAAGAGACGGTTTCAAACCATTCTTTTGAGTAATACCGTATGCCTCCAATTCGAGCATCGGCACTGGTAAATGCTACAGGAACCCAGTCCGTATTATTCCATCTATCATTTTCATTGATTTTTTCGGCTATATCGCGCAATACCATCGGATTAATGATTTTCTCTTGAGTAAACTCCGGTAATCGTGTTTTTAGTAGTGGATCACGCCCCTGAGTCTTAACATGAATGGTATCCCAGGTATTCGATTCGTATAATCCAAAAGAATCATGGTCAAGAATAATATGACCAAGTAAAAGAGGCCGCCCATCTGTCCCGATCAATGTTGATTCAAGGTCTTTGGTGATTGCTTCATCTTGTGGTGTTTGAGACACATTCCCTGAAGGATGATTATGGACAAATACAATTTTAGTATTTGTTCGTACAGCATAGTCTTTAACGTGCTCTCCCAGTTCACTAGTGAGTGAAAAAAGAGCCACTTTTGTGGGTAAATAGCTGGAAATCGCTAACTGGTCAGTGATAACCCCATCAGGGGTGACGAAAAGCACACGGAATGTTTCAAATCGTTTATCGCGATAAATATGTAATGCTTGGTGAAGTTGCTCCCATCCTTCACGGGTAATTTTTCCATCTTGACCGGTTGCCACCTGAGCGCCTTGAATATCAAAATACCGTGCTTTTTGAAATCTCTAAAGGCTGTCCATAATCCGCTTTTTGTTCCCTTGAGAATCCCCTTGGTATATTTTCTTTGCGCTGCCTTTACCTCTCGAATATGCTCCCTCGTTATCGTGGGATCTCCTTCGATTATTTCAGTAACACTTCTCCCTTCTTCCTCTCTTGCGCACTATATTCTGCCGCCTTTTCAAATAACTCTAGCTGAGTAAACGTACCCGTCAGTAGAGAATGTTCCTTTTCTTCCTTTTTTCTTTCCTCTTCCTTCTTCTCAAGTTCCATCAACTTGAGGGTAAGTCGCATACCTTCTTTATCGATTTCTTGTAGGCTTGAATGTAGTTGCGTTTCCTTTTCACGATACGCTCTTAGGCTTTCGCTTTCTGGAGTAAAATCATATCGAACGGCATTGTATCTTTCAGCAAGTTCCTTTTTTTGTCCTTCGAGGTTGCGTGCTAGTTCTTCAGCACCGCCTGATTCACTTTGCAATAATAGCTTCCTATCAATGGCTCCTATTTCTGTACTGATTCTTTTCAATTCCTGCTCGAAAAGAATTCTGCGTTCTTCATTTATTTTTTCAGTTATACTTCTCGCTTCTTTCTCAAGTCTGTTTTTTTCCACGGCCAGGCTATAGATCTCTTTTTGAAGCTCTTCGATAGTGACTTCCTGAGGAATAGCAGGAATAGCTTTGCTCGTAGTATTTTCCAGAACAAGACCGGACTTACTCACCTCTTGCTGTTTACTTGTATAACGCTCTCTATACTGCTCTAAAGTCTATTAACCAAAGGTTCTATATTTTCTTTGAAAGGAAGATATTTCACACTACCGGGCTTCGCTATTTTTCATTGATTTTGTTTATAGAGTCTATCGAAAAGTTGTCAACCACCTCTTGTTCACGAATATGCGTGATCTGTGCATACTCTTCTATCGCACGGGCAAAACACTCACACGTTCTGCTCCAATATGCGCCTTTTACATCTATCATCTGTCCACGGAATTCCACCGCAATTTGGTTTTCAAGAGTTCCTGGAATATCGGAAGCGTGCCATGCATTTAGTTCTTTGCCGGACAAATGATCCATAAAGTGCGCATATTCGTGAATTGCCGTCAGGCTTGCTTCGGCTTCACCTCCAGCAAAGGAAATACCGATTGCCCGATAGTACGGGGTAAAAAGACCGATATACTTTGAAGCGTGCATCTTTGTGTTTCCTGCATGGCTTACTTTTAGCCCCCATGCTTGTGAAACATCAGAGATATTTCCAAATACTGAATGAACTCGATCAAGAGCTATTTTAGCTCCTCAATCTCCTTTTTGGATATATTCTCACCGTTCTGTCGTTTAACCCGTATGCCATACGTTTGCAGCAACGAATCATCAAGATTTGTATCCCCATACGAGGTTTCCCGACCCTTAGTCCAGGTCGATTCCCAGTCGGCCTTCTGTAGCTCCATATCGAGTATTTTCTGGTTAACATCATCAAGGCATTCACGGTGCATTCTAAATATGCCGCCCCGATTTAATGTTCCTCCATACGCGTTATTCATGTCTTGAATGAAATAAAAGGCTTCTACCCCCATTCGTCCGCTTTTAGTGCTCTTTAAGGAAACCCTGGATGGTTTATGTTCTATATGCGGGTATCTATGGGTGTACGTGTTACTTATTGAACGTGCATCAAATCTACCAGGGATTATTGGTATATCTTTTTCTCTTATTGCAGGGTATTCATTTATTCCCTCTTTTAACGCTTTTGCACGTGACTCTTCGTTTAGCTTTGCGACTGCTACGAAGGCGGCACGGTCAAACTCAAGATGATAATTGACCAAGGCGGCATATACATCAAGCGAGACTTTATAGATACGTGGATTATGGAGTTTGCCATTCTCATCACGCCGTAATTCATCGGATTCACGAAGTAAATACACATTATCACGTACCTTGTACGCAGGAATGTCATAGTTGGTATTTCTTCGTATGTGTACTGGTGGAAGATAGGAAGGGTATTCTTCTTCCAGTATTGTTTTCCGGTTTGCAAGGTAAACTTTATCCGGTTCTACTCCCGTGTAATCAATAAAACCATCAGCTCCGACTGAAGGGATATATTTATAAGTATTGCTTGAAGCTTGTCTAAAGTCAGAATCGCTCATTGTATTTTTGCTCCATCGAACAGTTGTTAAAAGAATGATTGCTCAGGTGGATAAAAAAATAATTAGCTTCATATGAAGCTAATTATTTAAATTGTTACATTTCTTACAGTGAAAGCCCTTGTTGATGTTCTTGTTGTCTAGTTCGTGCGACTGTTCGCACTTTATCATTTTCAAGATTCATACCTCGGGAGATAAAACGATCTTTTGCAACTTCTGCGTGATATAAGGTTGTAAGAAGTGTAGCTCCGTGTGTTTTAATTGAAGCATCCTTCATGGCAAGTAGTGGAGCCTGTGGAATAAAATTCCTTTGAATTCTTGAGTCATACGATAACGTGAAAGTTCTTGAGCGATAAGCCGTGCTTTTTCATCCGTTATCTTCTGTTCTGCACTACTACTTACCTTATCAAGTATTTCGGGAAACCGATTTGTCTTGGTATTCTCTACAACTGTTTTAATCTTTTCTTGAACCAGTGCTCGATCAAGTGTTAAGCCTGATTCTCGTATTAAAGAATACTCTTTCAGTTGTTCAATATTGTACATGTAGTAGTATTTCTGTTTCGGATGTTTTCGTCGAATGCTTTTCCAGTTGAAGGATGTACATCAGTTGCATGAGCGTAACGGTTTACATAGGCAATGGGTGTTGGTTCCATTCCTGGGCGAACACGTAATTTCAGATTATTGACTTCGCTTTCTGATAACCATCTGGATTCTTTGAAGCCTTGCTCAGCAGCACTCATTTCGAGCATGAGTGCATTAACGCCTTTAAATATAACTCCGGAAGTTGGATTGTACGCTATATCACGTTCAATCTTTCCTTCTTTGAGCCATGGTGCTTTTCCGGTTAATGTAAGATTTTGATAAGTTCGTTCAAATTTTTTATAGAACAGTTCGTCAGTGATCTGCCGTTCTCTGATACTCATAGACACCTCTCTGATGAGGAAATCAATCAATGCTCACGAATAATGTTTCGTAAGAAAAACGAGTGATTGATTCTGTCGTTGAGTTCAGCTTGTAGTTAGTATAACAACAACCACTTGTATGCGTCAATGTCATTGTATTGCACTTTTTGTTATTCGCTGTATAGTGATTTATATGAACAATAGAATTCTGAGTGTTGAGATATTGAATGCACCTCATTTTTATACTCTCTATGCTGATGGTCATGAGGACACCATGATTGAAAAACCAAACGGTGTTGAATTACTCTATCCCCCTCATGCTGTGTTATTTCTGTATTACACATTCCCTGCTCATCGAAGAGTATATTGTGTAAGAAATTCTGAAACTGGGAAAAGCTCTTTACCTGGCTTATCCATGCCAGTATCGATACTATTTAAGCAGTATGCCTCTCGGGTTGATAAAACAAAACGCGCAGTCTCATATCTTCGGAACACTATCCTGATTATACATATTCATTATCTGATTCGTTTTATACACGACTTGGAATACACTTGCTCACAAAAGGCAAGCTATCGTATGAAGCGATTGATTCATTACTTCAAAGGAGTCTTTCTCATGGATGTTTTACTCACACCTGATGTTATATCTCGTCTTGATATTGCAAGTGTATCAATTCATAGTACGAACACAATACAACCTTCCGTTGTATTTGCTTTTTCAAAATCTCATATCTCGTTCATTTCAAAAGAAAAGCCAGATCAATTCATTGATCCCACCTTCGTGAAGATTACAACCAGATTGGATTCATTTTCACTTCCGGTATCATATGAAACGACTATGCAAACAAAAACAAGACATTGGATATTCACCTTTTCTTATTCACCGGACACAATCGAGCCGCCTTTGCATGATACATGGATGACCCTTCTCGATATTACACACGTTCAGCGGTTGCGCGCCGATGTACGCGTGAGCGCATCTAAGAAGAATATAGATGCGCTTCGCATGAATCCAATGGCGACTGAAGTCTTTTTCATGAAACAAAATTGGATTGTTCTATACAGAATATTTCTTTTTCAGGAGCACGATTGCTATGCATTGAAAACAACTTGATCGAAGGCGACGACAAGCTAGTACTTAAAATTCCATTTACGTCTCCCAGTGAAATTGCAACCCTTCGCGCTGTCGTATTGCGAAAACAGATAATTGATATTGCCGGAACTTCTTGTGTGATATTGCGGTACGTTTTTTTGAACCAATCGATTTAGTACTTCGCTCACGTCTTGCCGACTACTTTCAAAAACAATCTATCGAGAATTAGCTTCATGTGAAGCTAATTCTCTCAAGCCATAAATTAGCTTCACATGAAGCTAATTAACTGAGACCGATTAAGCCCTGAACACTCTGGTTCAGGGCTTTTTTTTCTTCTAAACTTGTCTAGCTCTCTCTAATCATAACTTTTCTGGTGTGTGGTACAAATAAGTCCATACCATACAAGGAAATATATCGCAAGTGTGGTACTAATGAATCTATGTGGTACAGATATATCTATATATAACAAAGAATTAACCCGCCTTGTACCACGCCCTTTATCTTGCCCTGTATGCGGGCCAGTAGGATATCATTGACAAGCCCACATCTTCTTCATTGATGAGAATTAGCTTCATGTGAAGCTAATTTAATTAGTAGCTTGATAACCTCGAATTTGGGAAAATAGCTTCATGTGAGGCTAATTCTTTCTTGTCTGTCGCGGAACTTAATTTTGCTCTAGATACTATCCACATGAGGAGGCCATTAAAGAGCCGGACGATTGTGGATAGTATCTCGCATGCTACTATGATTTTTTTGTATAGAAGATTAAGCAGCAGGGCAACAGGTTTATAAACACCTGTTGCAAAGAAATATATGATTCTATTTTTCCGTTCTTAGTAATGAAGTTGAAATCCACGCAGTGCCAGCAAATAACTCTTCCGACTCAACATTTGCCCAATTTCCTTCAACACTTAATATCGTTACATAGGAATCTTTTTTTATCACTTTTAGTATTTCAAACGTTGACCCTGGACCTGTTCGTAAATTAGCATCTTGAATAACATGAACCTTGCTTCCTACGTCGGACGAGGATATTGTCGTTTTCGGTGTTTCTGAAGTTTTTGCCTTTTCCGAGGGAGTACTGGATTTGCCACCATTATGATAATGGTAGGTTCCTGTCTTTCTGTTATAGTGTCCTCCATTCGCATCAGTTCTCCCACTATGACCAAATGTTAGTGTTGCACATACACTCAGAAATAATAAAACCATTAAAGACTTTTTCATAAGTTCCTTCCTTAACAAGCAAAAGATTCTTTATTATCTATTCAAATATTGAACAAATCTATTATAAAATAATTTATGTTCTTAACAGCCAAAATAGCTTCATGTGAAGCTATTTCATGACTACGGCACGTAATTTTTTTCGTGAATCCTTCCATTCAGAACTAATTTGGTGATAGTAACAGAGAGCTTGCTCTTTGCTTCCTTGTTTGTAGGATTCTGGATACTGCTCTGGTTCTTTCATTTTCCTGTTATTAAATCGATTATGATGTGATTGGTTTCAGTTGCCCTTTCATATGCTTTAATTACCCCAGAATAATTATTGTTTATTTGAAGTTCTATAAATAGCTTTCCAAAAATATAGTGATATGAGTTCTTAGGAAAAAACAACAATTCTTCTGTCGCTTCCATATATTGCTTGCTACTCGCAAACCAGTACATCAGTTTTACGCGTGCCTCCATGTGATCCGTTTCATCAAGTGTGAGCAAATATTGAAACTGTGATATTGCATCAGTGGTTAGATTCTCATCCCACAATGCTGTTCCATATCCATATATACTACGAAGATATGGGCGGAATTGTATGCTCCAGAAATTCCCTATGTATTCATCAAACTCGGTTTGATTTGTACGTTCAAGAAAACTCTCCAACCCTTTTTTATAAAATTCTAAACGTTTCTTATTACTTTTTGCATACAAGGCAAGGATATTGTATGCATCACAACATAAGGGATCGAGTTGAAGCGCTCTTAACGCCATAGTTTTTTTTTCTTCAGTTTTTATTGAGTCCCAGGCATCCCATACATATTCACGGGCTTGCTGAATCGGGTCAAAGAGCATTTTATTTCTTCTGCCATGGCCGTCTCCTTACGTTAACTCACCTTGCTATCCTTTTTCGCATTTACTCGGAGGTATTTATCTATAAGAATTTGAGTGACTTCTGGCATATGAGTATATAAATGACGATTGTCATAAAAATCGCAGAAACGAATATCATAAAACGATTTACCGCACATAGCTTTTATTCCAATTTTTTCGCTCATTACAATTGTAATTTGCTTGTTTCGACATTCCGGTGCATCGATAACGAACTTAAAGTTCTCGAATGAGAACACTCCCTGGCTATGGTTTTCCGAATAACTCGTGCTGTTAAAAGCGTATCCAGGAATGTGGTGTCTTCCAAAGGTACAAATCGGCTATCATCTTTTGCAGGAGGAACAGAAAATTGTTTATTAAATGTTCTATATATACCTGTGTTAAGAAAGAATTTGCTTCTTCAATTGTCTTAATTCCTCGTATTCGAAATTCTGTCGGTAAACGCCCTGAAGTGTTTGCCATAATCGCTCAATTCTTCCTTTAGCTTCGGGTGATCCCGCTGGAAATAAGGAAATATCTAATTCTTCAAGAATTTCTCCCATTTGTGTTTTTGCTTCAGATTTCCCTTTTAATTGTCCTCTATACTTATTTTGTCCCTATCTTTTCGATTTACAAAGAACACACCTACACGATCCGGGTAAATATTTAAAGGTATTCCATGGTTTTCAAGTGTTTGACGTGTTACTTCAAGATATCCTAGAAGACATTCATTTTTGCACAAGTATAATCCAGTGATTTTTCCTGTTGCATCATCTTGATATCCGTGGAGCGAATACTTTCTCCAGTATTAAGCCAATCATAAGGACTTGCATCTGCTTGAAGCAATTCTCCAAAACACTCTCTTCGTGGTCTTGGAGGATGCGGTTGCTTAATTTCCTTGGCCGCCGTCGTTTCGGACTTTTTATACCTGCATTTTTTAAAATATTCGTTATTGTTGTTTTGCTATAACGAATTCCTTCATATTCCGCTAATAATTCTCTAAAGTGAACAAAATTTGTTGTTCGGTATGCATCAGACTGTTTTAACTCGACTATTCGTTTTTAATTTCCTCAGGGATTTTTTGATGCAGGCGCTCGTCCTTTGTTCCCATGAATAAAAGCTGCTGCGCCGATCGTTCTATAGGCTCGTTTTAGCTGTTTAACCCGTTGTTGAGTAATTTTCAAACGATCAGCGCATTCAGAAACAGTAAACATTCCTTCGCATGCACCCTTGATGAAATACGCTCGTTCAAAGGTTTTTTGTAATTCATTTCCATAACTTTACCTCTTTTCAAGAATTTCATATAATTTACAATAACTAGTAAAAAGAATCTTTATTAGTTATTGGTAAATTATCAAAGTGCTTGACAGATACATAGTAATCAACATAAACGCTATCCCGACCAATTCAAGCAGCACCGCATCGAAGAGCAATTTTTTTCTCTTCCTGTTATTTCTTTCATACCTGTTATTGAAGAATAGCTTCAATCTTCCGGAAATAATTGCTTCATACGTTGCATTTCGTTCTGTTTTATCGATCACGAAAACAATCTCGAGTTCTTTTTTACTGAACAACTTGATAGTCCGCATTCTTAATTCATTGAGAAAATCCGAAGAGAAATACCGTTCTTCGTATCCTCTGATATCAAAATCGGAAAAAGATCATCGTAATTATCTATAGCGATTTGCACACTCATGGCACCCTCAACCAATACTGCGCCGACGGCGAACAGCCGATACTTAGTATAACACTTGAAGTTAGAAACCCGCATTATAAGCACAGCAGCCGGATGCCGTTGCCGGTTATATTTCCTAAAAAGGCCGACTATTTCGCTTGTACCGTTTGATAATCATTGCAATAAAAGGGTTTATCTCTCATAGCAACCTGAGTCAAAACCTTTTTTTGAATTTCCATTAAACCCAAGCGATTCATAAAATTGATGCGCTTCGATCCTTTTTGAACTGCTTAACAATACTACTTTATAGCAATTATTCGCTTTTGCTAGTTCAACGGCATTTCCACCAATATTTTGCCTATTCCTTTTCTTCTGTGTCTGATTGAATGATGACATTTTCAATTATTCCATAAGGCCTGCCGGATCGCGTTAAATTGTCGATTATTGCTATATTACAGGTTCCGACATTCATTATCCTCAATCGCAACTAAATACGTCAGCACATGTTGGAATTCGCTTTTTTCCAAATGGCTTCCGCGTTGGTAAATCCAATTCATCACTTCCGGATTCAATTCTTATACAAATCAAGTATCTTTGGCAGATCATTAATTGACGCTTTTCTGACTTCATTTTTTCCTCCATCGCCGTGGCGATGATCGCGAGCAAATTATAACCAGCCCTCAAGAAGGGTAGATATAATAGAGAAATTATACCCCAAAACCTATGCCGCCGAAACAGGCTACAGAAAAGACTATTGGAATTAGTACTTCAAGTATTTTATCATAAAATTCACTGCTTTTAAGGGAAAAAAGTGTAAGCATCCTTTTTATGCTGCAAGAGATTTGCATCTCATTGCGATCGATCTTGTTGACAACTCAGCCTGCTATAGATACTATTGTTTCCACTATGAAGACGGCAGAAAACTCGTTAATTACAACCTTGATCGGTTTGCGCGGAACGCACGCGCGTGCGTATATACAGAACCCATGTGGGACTTTCCATGAGCCTCTGTCTCCCCTATGCGTCTATTTACATGCTGGCGCTCGGCATTAAGATGCCGACATCGGCTTATTGACTACGGTCGGAATGTTGTCGCAGGTGGTGTTCGGACTGCTCGCGGAGTCATCACCGACAAAATGGGACGCCGCAAAACCACGGCGGTCTTTGATTTCCTTGCCTGGTGCGTGCCTGCGTATCTGGATGTTCGCCCAAAATTTCTGGTCTTTCTTGGAGCCCAGCTCGTCAACGGATGTGGAAGGTGACGCAGAATTCCTGGGACTGTCTTCTCGTAAAGATGTGGAAAAAGACCAGATAACCAAGGTCTATTCCCTCGTGATCATCGCAAGCCATCTCTCGCTCTCTTCGCGCCGATTGCGAGCTTCCTTGTCGCCCGGATATCCCTCGTTCCCGCGGTCAGGATTCTTACCTTAACGCTTTCATCGTCATGACCGCCAAGATATTCATCCTGTATGCCGCGTCCCATGAAACCTCGACCGGCGTAGTGAGAATGCGGAAACAAAGGGGAAAAGCATCCCATCGCTCCTTGCGGGATACGGAGGGTTATCAGAATCATTCTCCGCTCGAAGGGAAGCATATTCTCCCTCGTCATCGCAGCTCTCGTGGGCGCCGTCGGCATGGTGAACACCACCTTCTGGCAGGTAATCGCAAGCAGAAAGCTCCTCGTGCCGGACGCTGTTCTGCCCTTCTTCCCGATGCTGAATCGTTCATTGCCATGTTTTTTCTGTTCACGGTAATCCCGAGGGTAACCGCTACCCCCGACTACAAAAACCCTTGCTCTTTGGTTTATTTCTTACTTCATCGGGCAGAATATACTGGCCCTCATCCCCGCTCCGGCACACGCGCTTGCTGCCCCGGGATACGCGCTCCTTGCTTTTTCGCTGGCGTTCGACGGTTTCGGCGCAGGCATTCTCGCGATGCTGGCGGAATCACTCGTCGCCTTGTACGTAGACAAAAAGGAGCGCGCGCGGGTTATGGCCGTCCAACACATGATCATCATGCTGGCTACCGCCCCCTTCGGCTGGATAAGCGGACTCCTGTCCAGTATTCGCGAACCCTGCCGTTCCGGCTGACTATCGTGCTGATATTCCTGGCATTATCACCACGTTGCGATACTACCGGACGATCGAGGACTGTCACGAAAATCAAGTCGATTAACACTACTTGATTTATAGTCGATATTTGATTTCAGTCCTCCTGCATGTACCGAAGCCGGAGGAACGGGCGGCTTTGGGCGGGTCTCAGGCTGAACGGTTAGCGTATAGCGATGTTTTCTTCAAGCGAGCGCAGGGCGCCGGTCATTGTATCGTTTGAGACGAGACCGGATTTTCCGAGGAAAATGAAGAAGAGGTTTTTATTCTTGGGCATAGTGACGGAATCCAGTATGAAAGTTCGTGAATCTTGCCGGCTTTTGAATTGCCTTCCTCGACATACGGGACGCCTGAGTACGGTGTTTTCTTTCAAGCGCGTAATTCTGCCATTCGTCATGGAAGGTTTTCGGCAGGCGGGATCAGGTTCGGTCATGCGCATGATATAGGCGAAGTGTTCGGGTCGAACCTCCGCGAGAATCGCCCTGCGCACGTCCCAGACGGGTTCGTCGTTTTTCAACAGGAATTAAGATTAATAAGCATGAGGGTTTTATCCTCGATCGGAACGACGGGGTCGAAAGCCTTCAATGAAAAATCTCCGGCATCAAGAGCCGCAGTTTTGCCGTTTTCGTACGAAAACGACATTTGTTTCAGCGGGCCTGAAAGAAAATCGGGACGAGCGAAAAAGGCCTTCCATTCTTCAGTGTTCCCATATACGAAATCCCGACGAAGTCCACCAAATGTTTCATGTCCCACATCCAATCGGTTCGATCCGCGCTGGAAATGTCCTTGTACAGGAGAGAAACGCCCTGAGGTGTCGGAGTCGAGAAAATAATGATCATCTGGTCGGCGTATTCATCAGCCATTGATGTATATCCCACCGGCGGCCCCAACGATCTACATGAGAACCGGTATACAAAGGATCGCCCATGGAAGTAATGCGGACGCCGATATCGGAAGACGTCACTTTGCGTTCGTATTTTATGCCTTTGACGATATGATCCATGAGAATCCTGGGATTATCAGTGTATTCGGCGGGGGGACGGAATCAGGATTTCTATATCGAGAAAAATATGCCTGAATTCTCGTACGGCTCGCCCCAATACACTTTGCCGTTCTCTCCGATGTCGGAGGAATTCGCCTGTATGTTCGACATGAACCAGGAATTATCGTTGCTCCCCTGCAGACACAATTGCGGAAAAGCCGAGACATAGATGGAGTTCAGAACCTTCAGCGAATTCGGGCCGTTCGGGAAGAGATCATCCCTGTTTTCTTCCAGAAGAGCCGCCATGCCCTCGGAAGCGATTTCCCGATTTCTGAGAGACAGCCACTGTACGAGATCACGATAGGGCATCGGCAAGGCCGTCTCTTTAACCGTGGTGCGCGTCAGTTTTTTTGTGAATATCGAGAAACCGAAATTCAGGCGCGAGTATAGTATCGCTTTGCCGGGAATGATGTCCTTCATGCCGAGCGCATAGCAGAAATCGTCCTTTTTGCTGAGAACAATCCCGATTACCTTGAAAGAAGAATCGAGAAGAGGTCCGCCTGAGTTTCCGGGATTGGTCGCGATGGAGCTTTTCAGGTATTCCCATTCGCCGTTTTCCGGTTCGGGAAGCGTATCGAGCAGGCGGCCTTCGCGTATGACGATGCCCTCGCCGTATGCATTGCCGGCGGTATATATCGTTTTGTTGAACTGCGCTTCATCCGCGATTTCGAACCATGAAGAGCACTCGAAGTCTTTTACGGTGAATACCACATAATCCCTGTTCGACGAGTAGGAAACGACGGTATCGATTTCGCGGACTATCTCCTCGGTCTTGCCGCTGCCGGTACGTATTTTTTGCCGAATGTAGCGTTCGGTGAATACAAGAGAATCCCGATCGAGGCCTAATACATGGGCTGCCGTCACCAGTTCAGTCCGGCTGACGGCGAAAGCGGTCCCCAGACCGATGTACGGATCGTTCCGTTCCTTGAAATCGAGAAGGTTCCAATGGGGTTCAGCCTCATATGAAAGAGAATCCGAAGTTGGTTTCTTCGCAACGACTTCGTAGCAATTGGAGTTTATCATTTCTACTGTTTTTGAATTAATCGCGGCGCCCTCTCCCCTGGCTGAGTCGCGGAGGAGGGCAGGAAGCAAAACCGACCAGGAACACCGCTGCGAGAATGACTGGAAAGACTGTCTTTTTCATGAAATCACCTTACTATGTATGGGCATTTTACGTGATGAACCCCTAGTATATAACGTAAATCCCTAACGAGTAAATCTCGATATTGCGGATTACGGAAAAGGAGAGACGGTATGAGAAGATTAGCGGCGGCGGTTATTTTTATTGCGGTAGTGCTTGGGCCTGCGGCGGCGCAGAAGAAAAAGGCGGCCGAATACGCGAAGGAAAACGACTTTTCCTTTTTCTTTCCCGAATACAAACATACTCGAAATTTTACCGACATAGACGAGGCGTACGATCATATCGAGGCGTCGATGCATAAGCTGAAAAAGACAATCGGCATGCCGAAGGCTAAAGGACTGGCGGCGAAACTTATCGGTCCAGAACGCGCGGACAAAAAGCCGATCAGCGTCTCGTACTTCCTTTCGGCTAGCGACTCCAACGGCGCTGTGAATGTACACAAGGAGGGATCCGGGATCGAGTCTTCTTTGAAGAATCTGATAACCGCTTCGATCGTATACGTCGTGTTCTGCGACGATAGAGCTGTTTCGATATCCGAGTTCTACATTAAAGACGGATACCGTTTCAGTTCTAATTCGCAACCGAAAAGTTTACCTTCGGGAAGGACGAATATTCTGCCGTGTATCCCTTCGGGTGGGGCCTCGACAAAGCCTTCGAGTATCTGAAAAAGGAACGAGACTGAATCCTGAGATTCGATGCAGCGTCGCTCCCCTTTCGTTACATCATCCTGCCTGCTGCGCGCGCGAGGAATTTCCGGGGGGCGAAGCGGGTGAAAAAGGCGGTCAGTTTCCAGATAGCGGTCGGAAGAATAGCGGCTTTGCCTTTTTCGGCCGCCTTGAGGGCGCGGCTGACGACGAGGGAGCTCGGTACGAGACCCTTCATGCCGTGGTCCTTTTTGTTCGCGGCGATTTCGAAGAACTCGGTGGCGACGGGGCCGGGGCAGAGAGCGGTAACAGAGATGCCGCGGGCTTCGAGTTCTACGGCAAGGGCTTCGCTGAAGCTGAGCACGTAGGACTTCGAGGCGGCGTAGACGGCCATCGTGGATATCGGAAGGAAGGCCGCGAGGGAGGCCACCTGTATGATGGAGCTACCCGTTGCCATGTACGGGAGCGCGTCGTAGGTGAGCGCGGTCAGGGTTCGCACGTTAAGGTCAACCATGCCCAGGTTGTCGCCGCGCGAAAGGTCGGAGAAATTCCCGATCTTTCCGTAGCCTGCGTTGTTCACGAGGATGCGCACGGAAGGCTTCTCGGCGGCAAGCTTCGCCGTGATAATCGAGATGCCTTCGTCGGTAGACAAGTCGGCTTCGATGATGACGGCGCGGGCATTCTTCAATTCGCCGGCGAGGGATTCAAGGCGCGCACGTCTTCTGGCGACGAGCCAGATTTCGTCTATTCCTTCCCGCCCGTCTATCTGCCGGGCGAAGTCCGAACCCATTCCGCTGGAAGCTCCGGTTACTATGGCAATCTGTTTCATTCTGTTTTTTCCTTGAGCGATACCGTTAATATCAGCATACCGAAACAGGAAGGCTACTCAATTTTTTCCGCTCAGTTTCCCGTTTGGGCTTTGGTGAAAGCGTCGATGAGGACGCGGTTCGCCCAAGCGGGATCGGGGTAGCCGCGGTCGTTTCCGTAAATTCCGAAGGCGCTTTCGTGCCAGGTGTGATAGTTGTAGTTGATCGAGTACTCGGCAAGGATGTCCAGGATATCGGCGATCCAGATTTCTCCGCCGCGGTTCTCCGCGAAAGCTTCGCGCATCAGGCCGAATTCACCGATGTAAAGCGGCACGTTGCGCGTTTTTCCGTAGTCGGCGTACTCCCTGAAGACCGATTCAAGATACGCCTTGTTCCACACATGGACCGAGTCCGCGGAGTAGTAATCGAGGCGGACGACGACGCGCGACGACGGATCGGCTTTCTTGATTTTAACCCAGCCGCTCGCCTTGTACCCGTTGCCTTGCGTGATTTTCAAGGGAGAGCCGTGGTCGCTGATGTTGGCGTCGCCGGTTGAGCCGCTGATCTCAAGCGCAGTTTTTGCGGTGCGTCCGCCCGCTTTTTTGGCGAACGAGCCGCTCGAGTCTTCAGACCAATAATACCAGCCTGACTCGGAATCCGCCGCTGAGCGGTATACGACGCCGAGGGATCTTCCCTCGGGATCGAACTCTTCTATTTCCAGATCCGAGACGAGAACTGAGCCCGAACGGCCGAGCGAGCGGGCTTGAACGGTCGGGTGGCCCAGTTTGAATCTATCGTTCGCGGGATAGTGAACGGCCCCTTCGAGGTAAATCCACCCGTCGCGGTCTACAGGAGCGGCGGGATTGGAGTCGGTAAAACCGGCCCATCGTTTATTTTTCGCCTCGATCCGGTTTTGTCGGGCCAGACGGCATACGAGCCTTTATAGCTTGTCCAACTTGCATTTTGGTGACTAAAGGGCATCGGATCGTAGAGGTGGAATTCATAAACGAGTTGTCCGCTCGGATCTTTCAGTCCCTGGGGGAAGTAGAGGTTCTGTTCGATTTCCGCCGTTGTTCCGTTTTTAAGCCAGATGGCGCGCTCGACGAAGATGAGGTGGCGCTGGTTGACGGAGCGGATCGAGTCGATGAGGTTTTGCGCGAGGGTTTCCCACTGCTTCATGCCGGAGACGGAACGGCTCGTTGAGGATGCCGAGCCGAGAACGCCGCTTTCGCCTGCGTACCTGCGGGCGATTTCCTTCCAGAGCGCGCCGAGGCGTTTCTGGTTAGCGGGGTTGTTCCACAGGGCGTCGCCCTGCCCGATCGACTGGTAGCGCCCTGGGGATAGTGCATGTTGAGAAGAACGGATGCCCTGCTTTTTCGCGGCTGCTATGTTTGGTCGAGCCAGGCGAAGCCCGCTTCCTTGTAGGCGTAGGGTTTAGAGTCGTCTTCGAAGAGCCCGTAATTGATGTAGAAGCGCACCGAGTTAAAGCCCATCGCGGCTGCCGCGGCGTAGTCGTCCATCGTGTGGTGCGTAAAGCCGTTCGCGCTCGAAGGATTCGACCACACCGAGTTCCCGAACGCGACCCGCGCACCGTGTACGGAGAGCCGTCCGGCTCGACAGCAGGGTTCCCGAGCCTGAATCAGATCTCCCCTATCCTGCCCGGTTACAGGCGCTGTCGACAGTCCGGAACCGGACTTCTCGCCTGTTCCTGCGGAATATGCGGAGAAACTGCGAAAAACACGAAGGCGAGGAAAGAAATCAAAGAAGATAAAAAGGCGAATTGTTTTGAGCGAAGTGTATTCATGAGGTCAAGTATACACCAGGACGAGGGGGCGGCGTAGTAGCGTTTTCTTGCCTATACCTACGGTAGGTATAGGCAAGAAATACCTGCGAAGCCAGGGGGAGCCGCGTCTTGAGAGCTATCGGGAAGGGGCGCAGCCAGTCGCTAAAGGGAGAGCTGTTCCCCCTCCTCCGTTCTTGTATTCCGGGCCGGCAACGCTGATCCGGGCTATGAAAGGGCATGGACTACGATTTTCTGGATTGGGCGCGGTTTTGGGCGTTCGCGTTTTTGTACGCGAGGGCGGCGGTAGAGGACGCGAGGACGATGAGGATGCATACCCGTCCACTGGAGGCGGCAGCGGTTCTGTTTTCGGCGGAAGGTTTCGCGCATTCTGCAGGGTGCGCGGGAGCGGGTTTGTGGTTTCTCGCGGCGAGGACGATGGCGGACGCTGCGGCGGGAGGAAGGAAGACGGCGGGAACGGGACCTTGCGGCGTGCATGCTGCTAGGCGCTGGGGAGGATTCGAGTTCGCGGCGAAGGCGATAACGGCCGGGACGGTTTTGTGCACGGGGCCCTCGTCGATGCGGAATTCAGGAAGGGGAAACGGAGGATGCCCTTTGTGCCGGCGCTCGCGGCGGGTGCGTTGTGGACGATCGCGTCGGGGACTTGCGTCGGGTTTTCTGTCCGGTTGAGGCTTGCTGTTTTTTTTGAAGCGGATATTGGGCCAGAAAGACGGATCGAGGGCGATGTCGGGGCATGGAAGCATTAGTATCGCTCGCTTCGATGTCATTTGCTTGTTCGCATCATCGCCCGCTCGCTCGCTCGCGGTCTGTCTCGCTCTTTGTCTCTGCGCTTCGCCGCGAGGGCGGAAACAAATTCAGGCGGGAAGCTGAAAACCGCGGCCTTCGATTTTGTGAACCAGGAGTACGGGGATATTCTCTACGCGTTGTCTCTCTGGAGCGGCTTTACGCTGACGGCCGACGACACGGTGAATGGGCGGGCGACGTTCCGGTATCGGGGCGCCGAGTTCCGGGAGGCGTTTTCGCTTTTTCTGAAAACTGAAAATCTCTATGCGCAGGAATCAGGCGGGGCGTGGACGGTGTCGAGAATGTCGCTTTCACGGACCGACGGCGGGTCGGAAGCAAACGGCGGGTCGAGCTCGGCAAGCGGCGGCGATAAAGATGCCGAATGCGAGTGGGTTCTGGACGCGTCGGGGGTGAGCGCGGAGAAGATGCTCGAACGAATTTCGAGGGAGAGCGGGCGGACCATCGTGTGGGAGGTGCTGC
>NZ_JAINWA010000002.1 GCF_021021555.1 Teretinema zuelzerae
CCGTTTATCGATTCAATCTTGTTAAACCAAATTTTATGGTCGACTCCCCAGCCGTGAACGAAAACAATGGGTTTCCCTTTGCCGATGATGCGATAATTAATCGTAGAACCGTCCGAAGCGCTGAATGATTTCATTTTTCCATATCCTTTCTCTCATATCGACTTTCGACGTGCGAAATACATGCCGATTTTATACTGAATTACTTCTTCAAAATCTTTCATTATCAGCTTTTTATCAAGTCGAAACATGAAAGGCTTCGATTTCCCGACATTATTGCAACTACTGAACTCTTTCTTTGCATCTTCGCTTATGTCCAACGCTACTATGTTTCCGACAAGTCTTTCAGGAAAATACACCGTAGCTTTCATAAAGCCTTTCCATGCAGACATCCAGACGATCGTCTTCTTTCCTTTTACCACTTTGCATAGCCATGCCTTTCCGTCCCTATAGTATCTCCATTCCGGTTTTAATCCTGACTTATCGAAAAGCAACAACGCTTCCAGATATGTAGCGAACGAATCGCCGAGAATCTTTTCCAATACCTCGTTTGTCGGATAGATCGACGGATCAATCAGTTCAATAGTATTGATTTGTTCCATTTTATTGGTTCCTCTTTTAAGACTTTCAAATTACTTCTTGAGCATATCTCTGCACTTGAATGCCAGATTTGCCGAATTATACATCGATTCGATATCGAAATTCGCCGTGTTCTTGACGGCAATTCCGTTGATGATATGCTCAAGTTCATACTGATACGGATCATAATCCCCAATGTCCAAAGTTCTTTGTCCGCTGTTGTTTGAATACACCATCTTAAATTTAGGACAATCGACAAAGGACCAATCCAATGTTGCCGATCCGTTTTTGCCGGACACGGAATGCCTTGTCGTAAACGGATAATTGTCGTGCATATTGGTGCTCCCGTCGATTGTAACGATCGCTGATTCGTATTTGAACACGAGCACGCAGTCGTTTTGCTGATTGTTCATACATTCGACGGACAAGGGCAAGCCAAGCAACTGAACAGCCGCATCAATGTCCTGAGCCATGGGGTTGTTCACAATGTCGTTACTGGAAAAAACCGAAGAACTTTTTCTTTAAATGCTTAATGAGCGAATCTCACCGATTTCATCAGTTTTTGAAAGTTCGAAAAAGTATTTATACTGGCTTTGAAAGCGCGAATAATATGCTCCTGCGCAAGCTTTACCGCTTTTGCGGCTTGCTTTCCGTAGTTCGTCGAGCTCTATTTTATTAGTGCATATCGGGTACTCGATGATGACGTGTTTTCCAGCCTCCATGCATCGGCATGCGATTTCCGAATGCGTTTCCGTCGGCGAGCAAATATCTATAACATCGATATCTTCATCTTGCAATAATTCCTTAATAGATCCGACGAATTCGACATTCAGCTCTTTTGCCAGAAGAGATGCTTTAGCAGGCGTTTTTGCAGTTATGCCGCAAAGGGCGCATCCCGGAAGGTTGCTGATTATCCGTGCATGCATGGAACCCATATACCCTGCGCCTATGATGCCAATATTCATACTGTAAACCTCGACATTAATGATGAACCCGACAGCTTGCTTTTTTATTGAACCGAAGATCAGATCGATGCTGTTATTTGCTGCAGGGTTTTATAGTACGATTCGAAAACATTCTCCAGGAATGCTTTCTCTTCATTGTTGATCTTAATTTCTTCGTCCATATTGAATCTCATGCCTTTCTCCGCCATAAAGTCAATGCAGAAAACCAGAATATAGAAAACCAGCGCCTGCTCTTGAATCTCGCAGGGTTTCTCCAGTTCCTTCCAGTATTCGACATATTCCAAGTCGGCATGCATGCAGAGCAGCGACATTGTCGTCAACGCCAACGCGTAAAGCCGGTCGCCGAAGCAAATCCAGTCAAGATCGATAATTCCCGACAATCTGCCTTGTTCTATTAATACGTTCTTAGTCGTTGCATCGTCGAAAAACGGCTCCGGCTTTATTCCGTCGAAATACCCGGAAAAATAAGGCAGAAAGCTTCTAACGCGACGGATATAATCCGTTGAAAAGATTTTATTTTCCGCTATGCGGCGTTCCGATCGTCCTATATGGTTTTCGACTACGTCCCTCCAGCTTTTCTTCAGATTGTCTTGATCTTCATATGAATGAAGAAAGCCGTAGCCCTTTGCGACAGGCAAGGTTCTCAGAGCATTCTGATGACGATGCAGCTCATGAGCTATGGTTTTTTTTTGCTCGTTCGACAACCCGTCGTACGCTAAGCCCAAGTCCCTTCCGGGAATATAGGACATTATGAAATAACAAGGGCTCGTACCGGAGTTCGCCGAAACAATTTTCGGTATCGGCAATGCAAGAGATTCAAGCTTCTTCAGCCAATATATCGATCCGTCGATTAATTCTTTCGTTTCTGAAATTTTCAAAACATACTTGGCATCGTTTATTTCTATCGTATACACATAAGCGGCTATGCCGACGCGATTTCTTTTGACAGAATCGGGAAGGGCGTTGAATTCCTCCAGGCAAATATTTCTTATAACTGTTTCGTTCAATCAGTCCTCCGCTGCAGATAATCGCTAATTTTTTCTCGCCTTTACGAAAATCACATCATTGCTGGTAAAATCATTCTTTTGAACCAAATCCATTTTAATCTCTTCTACGCTGAACCTATTATCCGTTAACAGCCTGGTTATGCTTTCTTCGGTATACATTGTATCCCATGTGATAAACTCTTTCGTCTTGGTTCCCTCCAGGATTACATTGCGCGTGCCCCATGCATTGGCGTCTTGAAAGTACTTGCATTCGTATAAGATATAATGCGGATTTTTTGAAAAAAACCCGTTCGAATCGCAACGGCTCCATTGCTTCTCTTCTTTTTTTGCGGCGCTTAAATTGTTCGAGAATACATCAAATATCAAGATTCCTTTCTCGCACAAGCTGTTTGACGCGTTTTTCAAGAATATTTTCTGTTCCTCGTTTGTTAACGCCCCGAAATCGCAATAAATGCACATTGCCGCATCGAAATTCCCCTGAGGCAATTTTTGTAAATAGCTTTGACGGTAATACCGAATTTGCAGGTTTTTCTTCTTTGCCGACTTTCTTGCATACAGTATCGATCCTTTTGATATATCAACCCCCGAGACCGCATGTTTTTTTTGAGAAAGTCTTTCGCAATACAGCCCGGGACCGCAGCCGAGATCGATAATCGACGATTTCTCCGGTATTACGCTGTCGATCCATTCTACGGTTGAATCAATGGTTTTATCGTTTCTTGATGCGGCATCGTTAGTCGCATCAAGATGGAGCTTAAGCATTTGCTTGGCGATATGCCTGTCTGTCCATAAGAAATCCTTGCTCCGCTGATAGAGCGATAAGCTGTTGTTCATTGCAGACTCCTTTTATTCTAGTTTCTCAGTTTGCTTTTGGCGAGCTTAATATCGTCAGGAAATACTACCAGCGCGCTTCGTTCCGTCCGTATTCTTGGACGGCTGAGCATTGCGTTCCAGTATTTATCAAACCTTTCATAAGGCAGTACTAATCTTCGGCCGTTTGTATCATTAGCGTAGAATGCTTTGATGTTCCGATCATAGCCGGTTAGCGCAATCGCATGGGTCTGATGTTCATTGAGGCTGATAAAAGCAACCATAAAAATGCCGTTCGCCAATAAATATTCTGCTTCTTCGTTTTTAAGATGCTGAAGAAACTCGTACTTGAAACCGTATGCGTCGCATACTCTATAAAGCCCTTCGAGATCGTTTCCCAATGTTTTTATCGCGCTTATGCTTGAACCCGAGCGCTTCCATGTTTCATCTTTATCAAACGGATTGCTGTGCAAGCCCTTATATTCTGGTTAGTGTACAATTCTTTCTGTAAATTGGGTTGAAAAAAGCAGGCCGATCGGGCTCAAATGGTAAGTGACCAAACCAACCATAAGGAGAACCCGATGGCCTACGAATCAGAATATACACTTTTGGAGCAAGTGATCCAGATGCTGGCAGCGAATGGGGACAATAAATTTTCTCGTGTTATCGAAGTGGTCGTCAATGAGGCCATGAAGATCGAGCGAGCAAAGGCTCTCAACGCCGAACCATATGAACGCACGGAAGAGCGTACTGGGCATGCCAATGGATTTAAAGACAAGACGCTCAATCTTGCGACCGGGAAAGTCCTCTTGAAAGTACCACAAGTTCGCGGGATGGAGTTTTACCCCAGCTGCATCGAGAAAGGCATGCGCAGTGAGCGTGCTCTCAAGCTCGCCATCGCCGAAATGTATGTCAAAGGAGTAAGTACCCGCAGGGTCTCGGATATCGTCGAAATTCTTTGTGGCACCGAAGTCAGCTCGTCCCAGGTCAGCAGGCTGGCAAAGGAGCTCGATGAAGAGATTACGTCTTGGAAGGCGCAGCCTGTCGGACAGATTCAATACTTGGTACTTGATGCGACCTATGAATCGGTGCGCGTCGGTTCCCAGGTGGTCAAGCAGGCTCTTCTAGTGGCTATTGGCGTTGATTACAGCGGGAATCGGCATATTCTTGACGCCGAAGTCGCGAACAGTGAGGCAGAGGTAAACTGGCGTTCCTTTCTCGAGGATCTCGTACGACGAGGGATGCACGGCCTTCGAATGATCACCAGTGATGACCACTCAGGACTTCGCGCTGCAATCGATGCTGTCTTCCCTGGAATTCTGTGGCAACGCTGCCAGTTTCATCTGCAGCAGAATGCCCACTCCTACGTCACGAAAAAAGATGACATCCCGCTGGTAGCCGCCGATATTCGGAAGGTGTTCAATGCGCCTGACCGCGAGAATGCAGAACGATATTTGCAACAGCTCGTTGAAAAATATCAAAAAACCCATCCGCGTTTAGCGGCTTGGGCCGATGTAAATATACGGGAAGGATTGAGTGTATTCAACATCCCTGAAAATCACAGGAGGAAGATGCGAACATCGAATCTGGCAGAACGCCAGATGAAGGAGATTAACAGGCGAACGAAAGTAGTGGGTGTTTTCCCGAACGCCGAGAGTTTACTTCGCCTTGCGGCTTCTATGCTGATCGAACAAAACGACCAGTGGCAGAATGACAAACGGTACTTGCCTGAGTCAACCGACCGACCTGCTTTGAACGAAATTTACAGAAAAAAGGTTGCATAATCATATTCTGAAAGAATCATTGCAAGCGATGTAGTTGCGCAAGAGTAGCTGTCGTTTTGATTGATAAGAACGACATCATGCAATGCCTGCGCAGGAATCTTTTTCTCGTCAATGTTTTTTAAGCTTATTGAATCATCATTTTCATTCGAGCAACCGAAAACCAGCATTCCTGATAATGCCAGGAATGCATAAAAATCGGGCTTTATCATATGTACTCCTCTTCAGAAACGGACTTCTCTGCATTTGCCTAGCCTGCAATCCGCTCATCGGTACGCAAAGGACGGCACCATCAATGTCGGATCGTAGCGGTTTGCGAACGAATGCTGTTCAGCTTCCTAAGGTCCAAATTCCGGTATACTCTTTTATGATTGTTTTATTTTCCTTTTCTATTTTTTCTTCCATTCCCTTTCCGAAAAAAGATCCCAGAATATGCTTTGCCTGATCAACGCTATCGAATTTATAATCAGTTCTTATTATCGTTTCGCTGAAACCGTTTTTTTTTAATTCGCTATAAAAGCGATTCAACTTCTCTGTAGGAGGTTTCGCATAGTCGACAAACGTCCCCATGGTTTCTATCCAAATGTTTGTTTTGGCTATTTTTTTACAGTCGCTTATTAATTTTGCAATCCAGAAATCGCTGTTTTCTTCGTCGGATATTAAATGCCCGAAACTCCAGCCTTCTATTAAAAAGTCGTAATTATCGTGTATCTGCTCTGTATTCTTGTTGTCCAGTATCTTGAATTCGGCTTTATCGCTGTATGCGCTGATGTTCTCGACCGCTCTGCTTATCATATGCTCTGAAATGTCGAATAAACTTGCCTTGCGGATTTTATCGGCATACATTCTTGTCACGCGGCCGGTGCCTACGCCGAGCTCGCAAACTGTTTTATTCGCAAAATCGAAATTCTCGGACAGGAATTTTTGCAAGTTTTTCTCATAATCTTCATGATTGATAAGCTGGTCGTATAAATCGTTTTGCTGTTTGTATATCTCATACATTTCATTCATATGCTGAACAGTTCCTTTTTAAATAATCAAACTTAATAACGCTGATCGCGTTTTTATCAGCCTATGTCCTCAAATCTGATAGCAGCTTTTTTGAGCTTTGAGTAATATGCAACCTTCTTATCAAGAATTTTCGCGTTGTATATATATTTTTCAAGTCCGTTCCATATAAAAAACCAGGACGGTATCAGCATGAATTCCTTAAAATAGTTTAAATCATACTTGTCAAGATACATAGTAATCTCTCAAAGACACCTGATAACATTACCTCTATAGGGTCAAAGGAGTATTAAACCCCTTTGATTCGTCAGTGTTGATATGCATTATCCGAGCTGTTGCATATCCACATTGTGGATAAACCGGAAACGGTTACCCCACTGAAGTCGCTCGGGTTTCAGTGGGGGTTTTTATTTCCAGAGGTATGGAGAAATGAACGAGATATATCCCGAGGATATCCGCTTTTCACCTGAAGAGTCAAAAAAAATAATTTCTGACCTTTATGCGTACGCCTTTAACTGTCCTCGTGACGCCCGCAGTGAAGAATATAAAGCTGGTTTTCGCGCTGGCGCATTCAATACCCTTCTTTTGCCCAAATATAAGCACCTATCAACCACATCCTCATTCCCAAAAGGGTCTTGTCAGTTAGATGCCTGGTACTCAGGTTATGACGAAGGACAAAGGGCTGCCCATTCCTTTCAAATCAACTACGTAGAAAGCATTCAACACAATGAACCAGTCCCGACCATTAAACCAGAGGAGGGATCAGGCGAACAGGAAGTTTCTTTTAGCTTCACTTGAAGCTAATTCTTTGCTACTTGGAAGCGGCCTACCGTTAATCGGTACGGCGTCGGGTTCGTAACCGACCTACCTTCACCATGTTTCGGCTGGGAAGAGAGAATTTTGGGCGTATCGCTCTTCTATCGCAAATTTTGGAGAGAAATTTGTGATGGCGAAGCTATGCCTGAGTCAAACGAGGTTATCGAGGTTTTATTGGGTCGGAGATACGAATTATATCCGCCTAACAAGCGGTTAACAAATAACTTTAGGAAGTATATATGATGGAAAAGGTTTATCCAAAGGACATACGGTTTAACCCGCTTTTTGCAAAGAATATAGCTTCCATTTTATTACCTGATTCTTTTAGTAAGCCCCGTGATCCTCGAGGCGAGGATTATAAAGATGGATTTCAGGCAGGTGCCTTTAACACACTTCTTCTAGATAAGTACAAAGATCAATTCATTAAACCTCCTTTTTCAAAAGAATCTTGTCAACTTGATGCTTGGTTTTCTGGATATGAAGAAGGGCAAACCGAAGCCCGGTCTTGGCAGATTAATTATTTAGATTCTTTTTAGCTTCAAGGTTATTTCATCTGGAATGTCAAGGAAGAAAGTAAAAGGAATAGTCCTTCACTTACAAATTTTGGAGAGAGATTTGTGAAAGTGAAAGTATATCACAGAAAATTGCATACGGTAGCGGAAAGGTTTCCGGGAGAACAGAAGTCAGGAGCTCTCCACTTCAAATCTGTGCTCTACAGGGGTTCGACTCCCCTGTCTACCACTACCGGAAAATTAGCTTCATGTGAAGCTAATTCCTAGGAAAACATGAGAAAGGAGAGCTCACGTATGAAAATCGTATCTTTTGTATCAACCAAAGGTGGAGTTGGGAAATCTTCCTCCACCATTTTAATCGCAAATTACCTGGCTGCTGTCGGCAAGTCGGTATTGGTAATTGATACCGACTACAGCAATTCAACGACATTGCATTATCTTGAAAGCAAAGCCGGGTTGCGGGGGAAAGGGTTTTCTCAGGCCGTAAAGACTGGTCGCCTTACAGACAATATCGTTTCCACCCAAAATGAGAATATAGAGATAATTCCTTCAAACAGTGACATTGAACACCTGATATTGAAGGATGATCTGGTTCTTTCTCGTCTTGTGGAAATGGAACATAAAGAACTATCTCTCTATGACTACATTCTCCTTGATACGTCCCAGGGATTTAATTCCACGATCAATAACGCAATCTATGCGTCTGACCTGATTTTAACTCCGGTACTATTGTGCCAGTTCGACATGATTTCATGTCTTACTTTGCAAAGTAAGATTGTGGAAGCCGAGAAAATGTCTTCCTGGGGTCTTTTTTTTAATGGTGTTAATCAATACGCCCAAAATAAAAACTCATCCCATTATCAGTACATATCACTCTACAAAAAGACATTCACCCAGTGCCTTAACATTTATCTGCCTAAAACATCTGCGGTAACAAACCGCATTGACCGGGATCAGAAGATTACCCGTAAAACAAGCGAAAAGATTTTTGACGGTGTCGCTTCGTTAGTCGAAATAATCACCGGAGAGCCGGTAAGCGAACCAGTTGCTTTCTAAAGAAGGAAAAGGAAATGAAGCCATTAACCATACTGAAAGACGAGAAAAAGCTTGACCTTAATAATTCCGGGCGTGTTCTGTTGGCACGTCTTATACCACTTACCGAAATTAAGCTCCAGAAGGAGTTCCAGGAACTGTTTCCGCTTATTCCTGGTAACGTGGAGAAAATAACGCAACGAATCATGGAAGGCGGATACGATAATTCCCAACCGGTACATATATGGAATTTCAATGGGAAACACGTCCTAATTGACGGACATCATAGGCGGGAAGGCGCTCTTCGTGCCGGACTCCACGAAATCCCTTGTTTCTTACACGAGTTTTCTTCTATTGACGATGCGCTTGAATATGCCATAAGTCTTCAAACTGAAAGGCGCAACCTTTCAGATGCGGAGCTTATGAGAGCGCTTAAAGTAGTGGATTCTCTTAAAACACGAGGACGTGGGGCAACGGGTGACGGAAAATCCGCTGCACGTTCGGCAGAGGTTCTGGGTATTTCCACCTCACGGGTTGAGAAGACCCGCATGGTGGAAAAATATGCTACCGATGAAATCAAAAAACAGATCGAGTCAGGTGAACTCACGCTTAATAAAGCGTATCACCTCGTTCGGGAAACAATGACCGAATCGACTGGTAGGAAGAGTAAGGATAAGAAGCCTTCAAAAGAAGTCATACAGATTATCACTACTATTCAGTCATTTCTTACCTCTGGTGATATTGAAGGCCTTTCATCGTATGTAAAGGAGTACGGGATATGACTAGCGTAAAAAAGAGCGAAACGCGCGGACTGTATCGTTCTCATGATAAGAAGCTCGTCTATGGTCAGGTCGATACCATCTTGTTACATCCTAAGATGTACTTTTCAAAGAGAAGACTTTCACGGATGGCTCCTTACCAGATTTTTACTGGAGTAGGTTTTGTCTGTACCGTCCTTGATGATCGCCTCCAGGCAGATACTTGGTTTTTCAAGGATAAAAAAAGTCTTAATAGATTTATGCGGCAAGTTAAGGACAGCCTCCATTGTATTGAAGAATGTTTCTATGCCTCCGTCGTACAGCAGAATACAGAAGACCCATTTCAAAATAGGTAGGTGGAGGTAATGAACCAAGATAGAGTAAAAGAAATACTGTTATTACTTGCCGATACCAAAAGAGATTTCACTGTTATTTTTACTGGTAAGAAAAGCAAGAAAGTAAACGGGCTTTATAAACCTGATACGGCAGAAATCTTTCTTCATAACAAGAATTTTTCTCAGGATAATCAGCTACTGTATACGGCGATCCATGAATACGCTCACCATCTTCGTGTCGAATCGGGAACATCCTCTTCTCGTGCACACGATATTGCATTCTGGTCTCTTTTTAACACGCTTCTTGATGATGCAGAAACAAAAGGAATATACCAACGCATACGATCTGCATCCATACAGAAGAAAATAGATGAGGCTAAAGCCTTACAGCATGAAATACTTCTCCTTGAACAACGTTTAGGGGTATTGCTTCAGGAAATCCACGAAACAAGCGAAAACGAAGCGATTAGATATGAAGATATTATCCAGCATGATCTGCAACTCTCCCTTGTAACGGTTAAGAAAATGTGTGCTATAAGTACACTGCCAGCTCATAAAGTTGAAAACCTCTCACTCGATGCAGCGCATGTTCTGATTTCCAACAAGGGAAATGACCAACGGGTAATCGGTGCAATTGAATCTGGTAAAAGCATCGCTCAAATCAAAACCACTACTCAATCTCAATCAACGTCACGAGACGAGGAACTAGAAAGGGAAAAGAGGCGTATTGAAAAAATAATCACCGCTTTGAACGAAAGACTCCGTAAAATCATTAATGAGTTAGGCGAAATGAATGGAATCAATGCAGGTGAAGCTAGTCACGGAAAAATCTATGCGGAAAGGATTATGAAAGAATGAATAGTAGGAAAAGGCATTCACCCTTAACAAGACAAAAGATTTCTCTTGCCATGAAAAATAGAGTTCTGTCGTCTTCATGGAAGGTTAATGTTACAAGAGCAATTATCGAACAGTGGGCAAAAGCAGTCATATGTAATGAAACGGGAAAGACCTTTGAAAGTATATCAGAGGCCGCACGATGTTACGGTCTAGCTCCTACGCAAGTATCTCGGGTTTGTCGTGGTATGCGAAATAGTGTTCACGGTCTTACTTTTTCATTTCTATAATCAATAAGCTTCATGTGAAGCTAATTTAGTTTCACTTTTTAAAACCATAAGGAGGACAAATTGGAGTCAAAACTGATGAAAGCGATTACGGCGCTGGAAAGCGCAGGGTTCCAGGTAGATCGAGCCATTGAAGAGGATGGTCGTGATGTAGGAATCACCGTTTCAGGAGAAGTTGCGTATCAGCATATCAATGTAATAACAGCAAAAACCGGCGCGATCGTCATACGATGCACGCCGGTGAAAGGCTAATTAGTCTTTCAATTCAAGAAAGTCCTGAAAGACTTTAGCAGCAGCTACAGTCTGCTTTACAAGGTTTTAGAGACTTCCTTTTGTTAAATCATACGTTGTGCCATTTGCTTCAGCCATTGCATTCACCAAATTTAAGATTTGTTCTGATGAAATTATTTGAGCCATGTTTTTTCTCTCCGGGGGATTGGTATTTCGCCCTGCATACGCGGGGACGGTGTAGCTGCCTTTGAGTATACCACGCCTCCGGAGGTTTCTTTGAATCACAAGTTCGTGAATTAGCTTCTCTTGAAGCTAATAAATCAGTACGGAGGTTTTTGAAGATGGGCGATTTAAATCATGTGACTCTTACGGGACGTGTAGTGAGAGATGCAGAACTGAAACGCAAGGGCGCTAATCTAGTGATGTGCGAGTTCTCGCTTGCGAATAATTATTCAAAGAAAACAGGGGAGACCTGGTCAAAAAAAGCAAACTTTTTCAAGTTGGTGGTGTTCGGAAAAATGGCAGAAGGTCTACATCCTTATCTCAAAAAAGGTGCACTCATTGGTATAGAAGCTGAACTGCGACAAAATCAATGGGAGCAGGAGGGTAAGAAATACTCAAGCAATGAACTAATCATAAATGAAGTTCAACTTCTCTCTAGTCCAAAAAAAAGTAATGAGGCTCCTTCATCATCAGATTATCCGGCTGAAGAAGAATCTTTCCTTATGGATATTTACTAACTGAAGGTAATCAATGAATTCTAAACTACTAAGGAATCTATCTCTATTTTTATGTATATCATTTACTTTTTTTTCATGTGAAGTCGAACTTCATGCTGAATCAAATACATGGTATGAAGCAAGGGTAACAGCCGTTATTGATGGAGACACCATTCAGGTGCAGTTTACTGGAGAAGATTGCCCTTCTGGGTGCCAGTGGAATGAAAGAGTACGTCTTGTTGGTGTCGATACTCCGGAGCTTTTCACAGATCCTCCTGAGTACTATGCAGCTGAAGCACGAGCCTATACTAATCAAATCTATAGACGAGATGTTCTACTTGTATTTGATTCTGTCTCAGCCAAAAAAGATAGGTATGGAAGAGTTCTTGCCTATATTTATAAATCCTTTGATTCACCTTCAATTAATGAACAACTCATCCTCAATGGGTATGGATATTACTACGATTTATTTTCTTTCGATCCAGAAAAAATGAATGATTTTCAGAACGCAGAAGATTATGCCCGATTAAATCGGGTAGGTCTTTGGAGATAACTATAAGGAGTGTATTGAAATGAGTAAAGAATGGATTCGTGGTTATGGACAACGTTATCGACACATGGTCGTGCGAACTGAGGTTACGCCTCACTATAAAAGGACTCATTTTGCATGTGGGAAAACAACAGATTACACGCTTGATTGTGTTTTTGAATTAACAGAAACCGCGAAATGCCCACTGTGTCTTGATTTCGAACGAAATAATGTAAAAGCAATTTAGTTTATATGGAAGTGTAGTGATGAGTGGTCATCAGAATGTCATGCGTTCGTGCCGTAGTCAGTCGCATCATAGGTTCGATTCCTATCACTTCCGATAGCCCGTATGGGTGAAAAACTACGTGCCGGTTGCACCGGTGTTTGAGTTCAGCTCGGCCGGGAGGAAGCGGAAGACCTCCCGGCGTTTTTTATTAATAAAGAGGACGTAGTTATGAAAAATACAGTACTTGGTTTTTCACAAGAAAAGTTACTTGAATACAAGCTTAATATTTCTGAGATTCATATTCTTCAGTGGTTTGTTGATTGTATCGTAGGTCAAAAACTCATTCAAACACCGTTAACAAATAATACACCGTATTACTTAGTTAGGTATCAATACGTTATTGATTCATTACCACTGTTGGGTATTCATAATCCACGGGTAATCGCTCGTCATTTTAATGCACTCTGTAAATGCGGTTTACTCGATAAAAAAATTGAAAAAAACAAAGAAGGCACTTCTATTTACTTTTCATATTCAAGGAAAAAGATAGTCGAACTTCTTTACTCTGACTTGAAGGAATAATGCAATGATACATACATTTGATACTGAAGTTGCTGAATTATTCCATGATGCCAATATTGCAACGATTTTTCAAAATTTGTGTTATTGGATACTCCATAATAAGACAAATGATAAAAATCAAAAGCTGATAGAAATTAACGGTTCTCTTGTTAACCGTTACTTCACATATAATAGTATTCAAGCATTTGTACAACAATTTCCATATTACTCAAAAAAGCAAATAGAAACCTATCTCAATAAACTGCGCGACCGGGGATTGATTGTTAAAGGGAATTTCAATGATAAGGGTTTTGATCGGACTAGTTGGTATTGTTTAGTAGATGAGCAGTATTGGATTGACAAGTATTTAGGAGTATCAAAAAAGCCCTCTACACCACTACCAACAGATGAAACACCTCAAAAAGATGACACAGAAGATTCATTTAATCACTATTCAAATAGCGAAACACCAGATTGCTTCACTGAATCAATCGATACTGCTTCATTGACTTGTGAAAATGAGACTACTAGTGTTGAAAATCTCCAATCCTTCCATTTCCCCAAACGGGGAAATGCATTTCCCCAAAACGGGAAATCCATTTCTCCAAACGGGGAAATGCATTTCTCCAAAACGGGAAATCCATTTCCCCAAACGGGGAAACCTATACCAGATATAAACTCATATCCTAAACCAAATAATAAACAAAATACTGCTTCTGCTATTCGTACTACGTTGCAAAATCTTGATCCAACATTGATTTTGGATTCTGAGTTTTATCCCGCAGCAGCAGATTTTCTTAATCGTTTCAGAGTAGGAGAAGAGTACTTGATTTGGTTTTATAACTATCTCAAAAGCTCCAAGCGAATAAACAACTTCTCAGGGTACTTCTTCACTGTGTTCTTTCGAGAGGTCTATATTCAGCGCTATCAAGCGCAATTACTCACTAGTAAGAAAGCACTGGACGAGAAAAAGGACCTGCTCAAAGAATATTTATGCCCTGTCTGTGGTAATCATGAGCAAATCACACAGGCAACGCGCTCTTGTTCGGAGTGTGATTCTCCAATTGACCCAGCAGTTGATGATATACCACGACTCAAAGCATTGTATCGAATGGACGATGAAACTAAGGAGCTTTATATTTCTGCTCGCTCGCAAGCGCTTCGATCAGGAGGAAATGTTAGTGATAAACTCAGAGATCTCGATCGACACTTTGGGCTTGTAGGCTAGATATGGCAAAACACTTTATTGGTGTTGAAGATTATGAGATTAGTCCAACCTGGAAATCGCCAAGGAAAAAAAGAAGTAGTCTTGCACTCGGACTGACTGCTCTATACGTACTTCGGAAGTACCGCGCAGGGAAGAAAAGTAGTTCTGGTAGTGGTGGAAGAAAATATGGCACAAGAACTTCGATAGATACTCGACAGAGATGCACAGTCAAAATGCATTACTCGAAGAGTATGGAGGCACATAAAGAGCAAATAAATCGGTATTTGGTGAAGGAAGGGAAAGGGAAAGATGGTAACGCACCGACCCTATACGGTACTTCAGAGGTTGAGTATAGAAAAAATATGACAGACAAGAATTTTCGAATATTTTTGAGTCCTTCATCAAATAAGGTTCCACTTGAAACTCTTGCAAAGACCTTCATCGCTTCCCTTGAATCTCAAACAGGTTATTCACTATTCTGGGTAGCTGCAAATCACTATGATACAGCCCATCATCATGTACACCTTCTGATTAATGGGAAAGATAAGGATGGAAAGGATGTATTCATCCCTCCCGATGTGGTTAAGACTTTTATGCGTGAGAATGCACGGAACATTTGCACATCGTTAATTGGATCTCGCACGAAGGAAGATATGGCCTTGGAACGTAAAGGACAACTTACTGCGAATCGGTATACCATCCTTGATGACAAAATTAAAGAACAACTTACGGACTTCAAGATTGTTCCACGTTTAACTACTCGAGATGCTGAGAGTATAAGTATGCGACTTACGCATCTTCAGGCGCTACATCTGTGTAAGTTCAAAGATGGTCAATACATATTTGTTCCCGAATGGGAATCATTACTACGAACGAATGGTCGATATAATGCTTTTCTTTCTGCGCGAAAGACACTTGTACATACAGAAGAACAAAATCTCAATCTCTATGATGCCTCCCAGGGAAAGGTCTCTGGTATTGTGACAAAGATATTCAAAACAGATGAAGTATCAGATAATCATGCACTAGTTCTTGAGTCTATCAATGGGAAGGCATACTTCATTCCGCTTTACTCAAGACCCAGGATTTCCGGAGGACAAATAATTGAAGTTATTCCTGAAAGAAATCAACGAGGTCGCCTAACCCCGACAATGAATAAGAAGAGTCATACCGATTTGCTCGTAGAATGTGAACAACATGACTATAGAAAAGGATATGCCGTCTCTGTGCGAGGTAACGCACAAGGACGCGAAGGACCTGAGAAAACGCTATAAGTATGGTATACTTAGGGCTTATAATAATTGAAGAGAAAAGGAGCAGCAAGCATGGAAACTAAAGCACGATTTCTACAGTACACAGACAAGATTTGCCGTGATGAGGACGGAAACATTCAAGACGAAGATGTTTTATTTCCAAAAATGATCATGAGGTTTAAAAATGGGTTGCTAGACGGTGGTGAAGAACCCGGAATTTCTTGTACTGATGGTCATCTTGAATACTGGAAAAATGGAAAGCTTCATGCTGTTGGTCGCCCAGCAGTAACAACTATTCGTGAAGATGAAGATGGCAATATTTATGAAGAATACTGGGAGAATGGAATTCGTATCTCTTGATTTTTACCCAAAAGACTTGTAATGTAAAAAAGAACCTTCTTTGTTTAGCTGAACTCAAACAAAAGAAAGTGACATGGCTACAAACTCATCAGAATTCCTTCGCGGAAAACCGACTAGTGGGAACCGTGAACAACTGTTCGCAGCGGTTAATAAGATATGCGCATTTATTATCATATTTGCCGGGTTATGGGTTTCAACTCAGTATTTCGCCTTCCTTATCGGCTATGATCCTTTACTCATTGGCTATCCTTTCATAATCATTCGTGAAGAGTGGCTTAATGGCGGATCATATCCATTATATGAGCCCTGGAAGTATCTGCTCTGGCTCTTTGCATTCTTTAAGGATGCAGAACTAACCTATCTATTAAAGAAAGCCTTAGTTCCCTGGCTTGCGGTCTCCTTTTTTGCCGTAATCCTCTACACGGTCATCACCTATTTCCGTGGATTCAGACAAGCGGCTGAAAACATCTTTGGTACGGCTCGATGGGGTAAAATAAAGGATTTAAAGAAAGAAGGACTTTTAAGGAATGATACTGGAATTGTTATAGGCCAGTTAGTAAATGCTGATGTATCTGCAACTCTTAATAAAAAGGAAGGCTCTGTTTCATTACATCTGAAAAAACCATCTGAACTTATTACACAAGTTGGAATTACAAATGTGTTACTTGCAGCTCCAACAAGATCTGGTAAAGGTGTATCAACTGGCATTTCGACAATATTGTTCGATGATAAAGAATCAATGTTTATACTAGATTTCAAAGGCGAGAACTTTGAAAAAACTAGTGGTTATCGGTCAACTCTTGGTCCAGTATATCGTTATTCGCCTATTGATACATTAGGGCATAGTTTCAACCCCCTCATGGAAGTCCCGGGTGGAAAAGATGCTTATTCATATGTCAATCTTATCGCTGATATAGTTCTAACCCCTCAAGCAGGGAAGTCAAATAGCGACGCAAATACAGAACATTTCCGGAAGGCTGCTGTTGCCTTTTTGACAGGAGTTATCTTTCATGTAATTGGGTCTGACTATCCGGATAAAAGTCTGCCTGGTGTATATAAGTTTTTGTCCTCAGTTAATCCTGATAAACCAGAAGACGATACGTATCCTCTAACTCTTATGATTAATGGAGTTCATTGTGATCAAGAAGTACATGAACGTGTCGTTACAGCCGCAGCAAATCAATTAAAGCGTAGTGAGAAAGAAAGATCAGGCGTCTGGTCAACTACAATCAATGGTTTAGAGGTCTATGACGATTCGTATGTGCGCGAATGTTCAAGAAGCCATGATTTTTATTTGGATGAGTTTGAGAAAACAGATAAACCGATAACTTTGTACTTTATTATGGAATACGGTCATGTAGAACGATTGGCTCAGATTATACGTATATTTGTTATGCTTATGATTAGAAAATTTTCCGCAGGTAAAACAAGTCATGGGAAACGTAAAATGAAAATACCCGTTTTACTTGTACTTGATGAGTTCGATAAACTTGGAAAATATAACGAACTTCAACAAAGCATGGGAATTCTTGCAGGATACGGACTTCATTTTTTATTGATGATTCAATCATCGAGTCAACTTGTAGATATCTACGGAAAGAATAATCAATTTTTTGCTCATTGTAAAAATATAATAGTTTATGCACCAGGTGAAATAGAAAGTGGAAGAATCGTTTCTGAAATGATCGGAAAAGAATCGATTTGGAAATCGAGTACGTCCACGAGCGGCACCCGTTTCTCGGTTGGGCTTGATAACCTGAATATCTCGGGAAACGAGCAAGAGAGAAACCTTATAAACCCGGACGAAGTGATGAAGTTGCCACCCGACCAATTTATTCTTCTTACGCAAGGAAGGCCTCCTTATTTGGGAAAAAAATGCGTCTATTACGAGCAATCACCCTTCAAGAATCGACTGCTTCCTCCTGCCTTCACAGATAAAAAAGGTGCAATGAAACAATGTGCCCATAATGTCGTGCGGAATTCAGGCCGGCGCTGGTTCGATCTTCCCCTGTTTACCTGTCTTGAGAAGACCTCTGAAGTTGTTGTTGATGAACGCTTAATAGATCCATGGTTTACCAATCGAATCAGAGATAGTGAAGTACAGAAACTAGCTTCACAAGCCGCAGAAAGCGAAGCTCCTTCTGATTCTTTTTATGCAGATGTTCCGGATGGCTCTCCTCTAATCCAGGAAGAGACATACACCCCAAATCTTATAGGACTATAATATGGATGTAATTTCGTCGACAGGTGAAGTTTCACGATTTCGTCTTTCCCGGGAACAAAAGAAAGAAATCGATGCGTATTGCGCCCGGCATCGCATTGAATCGCGCTCTGAGTTTTATCGCTTTGCTATTTCGCAAGCCCTCCGCCCGGAGATTGAAGATCCTGACTTAATATTTGCATCATTAAAGCATCTACATGATACAATGAATACTGTAGCCCGCCAGCAGGAAGTTCTTTTTAGCTATATCACATTTCTCGCAAGGCATTTCCTTTCATATCATGCAGAAATTCCAAATGAGCTAAAAGAAGCGGCCTCTATCTCAGCTGTTGAGCGCTTTGAACGTGTTTTCAAGAGCTATCAAGCAAGTCTAAAAAACTCTCCGTCCATGTTTGAATCTCTCCTTGCTGACTTCTTTGAGGAACACTAATGAACGCCGACGCCCAAAAAGAAATACGGGAAAGACAGTTAGCAAATCTTTATGGTGAGCTAGAAAGTCTTCTTCCTGTCTTTGAGAACAAGGAGCTGACCGACATTTTCATTTATGGCGATGGAAGTGTTCGGGCTGAGCATTTTCTTGAAGGGCGAATCGATGCAGGAATACAGGTTAATGAAACCGCACGATATAACATCATACATTATCTCTCTGCAATGGCAGATTCAAGCATTGATACATGGTCAAATCCTACCTTAGAAGGAATCCTTCCCGGCTATAATTTTCGTGTGACAGCAGTCATTCCACCATGGGTTAAATCCCCGGAGATCACCTTCCGCAGACCTCCGGTAAAGATATTCTCTTTAGAAGAGTATCGAGACACAGGACGAATGACAGACATGCAATATAAGGAGGTCGTAGCGGCAATAGAAAGGAAAGATAATATCCTCATCGGTGGAGGGACAGGATCAGGGAAGACAACCTTTACGAATGCGTGTATCAAGAAAATGAGCGAGTTTACTCCTCATGACAGATTTCTGATTATAGAAGACACTCCAGAACTACAATGCCATGCAGAAGACCTTACGCAACTATACATCAGAAAAGATCAAGCAGCTTTGGCTGTTCGTTTTGCTCTTCGTTGGTTTCCAAAAAGAATCATTTTTGGAGAACTTCGATCTGGCGATGTTGCAAGAGAACTCCTTGAATGCTGGAATACTGGACATCCGGGGAATGTTACCACCATTCATGCAGACTCAGCGCAATCAATGCTTACTCGTTTCCGTGGAATGCTTTCTGAAGTAATTACAGGAACACTTCCTGATGTAAGTGAGACGATACAGGTGTGTGTGCATCTCAAAAGAAAAGCAGGTTTCGGACCCATGGTAGAAGAAGTTCTTCATACAAGGCAGATTGCAAAGCTTCTCGATACCATAGAGAAACAGCGATCAAGCGAAGCATTTGTAATGAGTGAGTATAACGATTATCTCCATGCGACGCTCAATGCTGAATAATACCTAACAGCAGAACATGAGTATCCCTGGACTCATACAGAAGGAGGAAAGAGACAGAAACAACAACCATTGATCCGAAGAGAACGAAAGAGAGCTGAACTCAAACGTACATTTGGAGAAATGATGAACGAAAAGCGTCTTGAGAGAAAACACATGATTTTGTGCCAGATTGCATTCTTACTGGTACTTGGTGCCGGACTATATGCGCAAAGTACCGTTGTGATTCCAGGTGAGGTGCAGACTACCCTCGAAGAGGTTCGTAATGCATTTACTGGAGATCTTGCCCGTATTCTCGTTGGTATTTTCTTTGCCGGAAGTTGTATTGCATATGCGTACAACAAAGACAATGAAAAGATGAAAGCGAAAATGATTGCGGTTATGATCGGCTCTGGACTTCTTGCGTTATCACAGTCAATTGTTGATAACGTGATGAAAATGGGCTCCTAACATGACTGTTCGGGATTATTCTGTTACGGTGCACAGGTCACTTATGCAGCGTGACCTTGTACTGGGTATTCCCTCGATGGGGATGCTCATTCTATTGCTGTTAGGTGTATTTACTATGTATATCCTAAAGCAATACTACTTTGGTGTCATAATTGCCGCTTTGTACATTGCAATGCGAATAATGACAAAAAAGATCCCTATCTTATCGACATTCTCATCGAACACGTCAATCAAAAGGACTATCTGGTGCCATGAACACCCTTGTGAGCCATTCCATTATCGGAATGGCTCACAGTAGTCCGCATTAGAGAGCGAAAAAGGAAAAAGGAGATACGCAATCATATGGCACAAAATGGAATACCTACAAATGCAGATTATTGGAGCCGTCACTTACCATGGCGATATCTATCGAGTAGCGTAGAAGGAGTCGTTGTTCAGAAAGACGGACTTCTCCAGCGTAGTTTTGCCTTTCGAGGACCCGACCTTGAGTCCTCTGCCGCCTTTTATATCAATGATCTTTCTCTTCATTTGAGCAATTCAGTGAAACGTCTTGGTTCTGGTTGGGCTATTCAAATGGAAGTTCAACGGTTTTCAACACAAGAATACCCCGGAGGAAAGTTTACGAATCTCGCTCCGTATCTAATTGATAAAGAACGAGAAGAAGCTTTTCGATCTTTCGGAAAGCACTTTGAATCTTCATACTATTTAACCTTCACATATCGGCCTCCGAGAGAAATCACAAAAAAAGCAACAAATCTCTTTTATACTGAAACTGGACACAGTAACTCTCTTGAAGAAGACATTTCCTATTTTGAAACCACTACAGATGATATCGTTGGAATCCTCGCAACTAAAATACTCATCGCTCCTTTGAGTGATTCTCAGACCTGTGAATATCTTCATTCAACTATATCTAATAATAGGCATTCCTTAACTCTGCCCGATAATCCTTTTTTTATTGATCGACTTCTTCCGGATGAAGTCCTTGATATTGGGCTTACTATGAAATTAGGGGAGAACTATATACCAGTAATTGGTATTGTCGATTTTCCTCAGAGTACGTATCCGGCTATATTCGACAAGCTCAATAAGGCAAAATTGGAGTATCGATGGAGCACACGATATATCTGTCTTGATAAAGAGGAAGCGATAAAGAAGACTGAAAAAGCTCAACAAAACCATCGTGGTAATCAGGTTGGTTGGTTCCAATCCTTTATTGCTTCTGCAACAAAGGAGCCACCAAAGCAAATAAACGGTGGCGCGATTGTGAAGGAAGAAGACGCTGCTGCCGCTCAGATTGCTCTTGATACAGATGAAGTCTCTCTTGGCCTGTATACCTCAAATATAATGGTATGGGATACAGATTTAAAAAAAGCACATAAGAAGGCTCAAGAAGTCAAAAAACTGGTTCAGAGTGTTGGTTTTGTAGCAAAGGAAGAGACCTTTAATGCATTCGAAGCATGGAAATCTATGATGCCAGGGGATGTTGTTAGTAATATCCGCTCCCTTCCGGTTGTATCAAGTAATTTTAGTCATGTAGTACCTTTGTCTGCAATCTGGGCAGGAATGATTGAAAATGAACATGCAGGTAATGTAAGCGGAATTGATCTACCTCATGTTACTTGCTCGACTCAAGATGGGACTCCCTTTTTTCTTAGCTTAAATCCTCGTGATGTTGGCCATACAATCATACTTGGACCGACAGGAGCTGGAAAATCAACGCTTCTTAACCTTCTAGAATTACAGTTCTTCAAATATACTGACAGCCAGGTAATCGTACTTGATAAAGGACGATCTGCCAGACAGCCAACCATGGCCTTCGGTGGTCGCTACTATGAGCCGGGAACGAATGGTGTGTGTTTTCAACCGTTAGCACACCTTGAAACAATTCTTGATCGTACCTGGGCAACTGAATGGATTGAGTCTCTAGTAGAAATTCAAGGAGTAACAGTCACTCCTTCGATGAGTAGTGCTATTACCGATGCAATTGAACGAATGGCCAGTATTCCAAAGTCGAAGCGAACGATTACTACTTTTTGTCAAAGTGTTAACTATCTTGATCCTGAAACTAAACAACCGTTACTACGCGAAACATTACGTCCGTATCAACTTGGCGGTAAGTATGGAGCAATATTTGATGCTTCCTCCACTTCAATCTCCCTTGATAGCCGGTATATTACACTTGAAATGGAATATCTCATGCAAATGGGAGAATCGTGTGTAGCTCCAGCTATATCATATATTTTCCATTACATAGAAAGCCTCTTTACTGGCCGTCTTACGTTGCTTGTCCTTGATGAAGCATGGCTTTTTCTTCGTCATCCAATATTCAGAGCAAAGATCGAAGAGTGGCTCAAAACACTCCGAAAGAAGAATGTTTTTGTTGTATTTGCTACACAGGATGTTGCTGATGCAGTTAATTCGTCCTTGTGTTCAACGATCATACAACAGTGCCATACAAAGATTTTCCTTGCAGATCCGGAGGCTGAAACACCGGCCATGCATCATGCCTATTCTACCTTTGGTCTTACTGATGCAGAAATCAGCTCTCTTTCTCATGGGATAATGAAACAAGACTACTTATACACCTCAACGATGGGAAGTAGAAAGTTTCAGCTTGATCTGAAGCGTGATAGCATTACACTCGCACTTATAGGAACTCCAGATCATGAACTTCTTGATAAGCTTGTCGCTGAACATGGAGACGAGAGTGGATACGAATATGCTGCTGATATCTTGAAGGCAAAAGGACTCGATTATTCACGGTACATGAAGGAGAGTGCGTAAATGAAGAATACGGTATTAAGAGTAGTACATGGCGTGTGCCTGTTGGTATTTTTCTGTAGTCCTCTGAGAGCAAATGCGCCAGTAATCGATATGGCACATATTCTTGAAACAGTTCATAACGGATATCAAATGTACCAGTCTGTATTGAACTCGATAAAGCAGGTTGAGTACGCCTATGTAACCACTCAGGCACAATTGAAGCAATTACAGCAATTGGATATGAGCGAGATTAAGTCATTTAGCGATGCTGTCTCTTATGTTGATAAACAAATTGATTTTGTGAGAAAGACAGAGAATCGGTTTAAAGCAATCAGTGTTGAAGTCGTGGGAAGAAAGTCCCGATAAGTCAATTCTATAGACTCCCAGGCGAAGCAATTGACATGGTTGAAAATGATATGACCTCAGATATGAGTGATTGGGAAAAAGCAAGAGCGTGGAGTCACTATGGTCTTAATCCTGCTAACTATGCATATGCGGTTGCATGGAAAGGCAGAATTAATGAGGCAGCAAAGCAAATGACTGTTATCGGAGATGTAATCGAAGAAAACAATAAGGTTGCTGCACAGGAGATGGATGCAATAATGAAGAAGCAGAGAAATCTGAAAGTAATCTGGCTGTCTTACAATCCCTGACTGCGCTCATGCAAATACTTATTGGCCAACAAATGGAAGCGAACCGTATTAACGCGTTAAATGTTCGTTATCAGGCTGATAAAGATATCGCAGCTGATATGCCTGTTCAACAAAAAGGTCGCTTTTCAAAAGATTGGATCGAATAAATAAGTTAAAGAGGATTGAGCCGTCAGTTTAGACGGCTGGATAGAATCAAAAATGATAAATTGTAGAAGGATCAGTCTTCCAGAAACCTTTTTCAAATGAATATAACTGAATAGAATTTTTATTGACAGTTGCAACGATAATATTTCCCAGAACATTTGTCAAAGAAATACCGGTACAACCAACCGGTAAAGTCAAATTAGCAGAGGGATCAGACTTCCAGGAACCTTTTTCAAAGGAATAGAAACGAACAGTATTTTCATTAACAGTTGCGACAACAATATTTCCTAGAACACTTGTCAAAGAAACATCGGAACAACCAACCGGTAAAGTCAAATTAACAGAGGGATCAGACTTCCAAGAATCTTTTTCAAAGGAAAAGAAACGAACAATGTTTCCATCAACGGTTGCGACAACAATATTTCCTAGAACACTTGTCAAAGAAACATCGGAACAACCAACCGGTAAAGTCAAATTAGCAGAGGGATCAGACTTCCAAGAATCCTTTTCAAAGGAAAAGAAACGAACAATGTTTCCATCAACGGTTGCGACAACAATATTTCCTAGAACACTTGTCAAAGAAACATCGGAACAACCAACCGGTAAAGTCAAATTAGCAGAGGGATCAGACTTCCAAGAATCCTTTTCAAAGGAAAAGAAGCGAACAATTTCATCATTAACAGTTGCAACTAGTTCTGTACTAATAAAAAGAGGTGTTGAGTAATTTTCTGTAAAACTCATATATCCAGTAAGAATAAATATCAGAAGCATAAATATTTTTTCATCTACATCTCCTTACTAAAAAGTATAACACTTCTAGACACTGAAAAACAAGGTAAGTTAAGGATTCCTTAATTAAATATAACTATAGAACAGGAGTTATCGGATGCAAAAGCACAAAAGGCACAGGAGGACAAATGGAACCAAAATGGCTTGATGCCCCATTCTTTACCTTGTTAGAGGACTTTTCCAGTCTTCAAGGGTATTTCATGGGACAAGCGATGTTTATTGCAAAAATTATCCTAACACTTAATCTTGGGTTTATCGCGATTAAGTATATTGCTAAAGGTGAAGGATTATCAGAGCAGTTAATCAAGACATTCACATCTGTGATTTTCTTCTTAATTTTCATTAATGCTTATCCTTAATGATTCAAGGTATAAACAGAATTATCTATGCCTGGAGTTATGGTTCAAGCTACGGGAAGGTTGCCGCGATGATCCAGAAAACTACTTCTGATGGCGAGGCAACTGAGTTCTGGGAAAAGAAAGCAAACGACCCTGATGCATATTCAGACATCATTAAAGTATTGGAAGAAGAAACTGGGAAAGGTAATGTCGCAAAAAAGTATGTGCTTGATATCTTTGATAAAGGCTCTGATAAACGTCCGGGTATGTTCATAAGACCAAACGCGGTTATGCGCCTACTGATGCTTACCTTTGAAAATATCTGGAGCAAAGCACTTGTTTGCTTAAGTGTAAGTGTGGTTCCACCAAAAGGTCCTGATATCGGAGGTTTTACATTACTTGCACTTGCTTCACTTGCGGTTCTTCTTGGTGGAATATTCTGTTCCATTCAATATTTCATTGGTGCAATGAATTTACACTTATCACAAGTGTTGGATGTATTATGCTTCCCTTCATGCTCTGGGATGGAACAAAGTTCCTTACAGAGAAACTGGTGGGAGCAATAGTCCGTCAGGCGTTAAAACTTCTCTTTGTAACCCTTACGTTCATGCTCGCAATAAATGGGTTTCTTGCGCTCATGGTTCGACCCTTTGATAACTTCATCGACCAGACGATCTATACGCTATTCACCATCTTCCTTCATTGGCTTCTTTGCCAAAACGGCCCCGCCCTTGCGACAGCTCTGTTGACCGGTACGCCTCAATTATCAATGGCTGAAGGTCTTCGGACTGCTGCCTCTATGGCAGGAGCCGCCGCAGCCGTGGAGCTGCCGTTAAGGGTGCAGCTTCTGCTGGAGTCAAAACCGCTGTACAAGGGAAAGCAGCGGTTGATCAGGCTGTTGGTGCTGGAAAGGCTGCCGCCGCTGATGGGAAAGGAAAGCTTGGCTCAATTGCAGCAGGTGCGCGCTCGATGGGTGATTCTGCCAAAGAGTCTGTGAAGTCCGGTGTTCATGGACTTGCAAAAGTCTTACGAATGGTAAAGGAGGAGGCGGAAGTAATAGTGGCGGCGGGAAATCGATTCTCATCTCTTGAGGCTCGGAACAAACAAAAGAAGATGGGAATCGGAAAACAAGCGGTGAATTTGCTCAGGAGAATAAAGCAAAAGGAGCGGAACGATATGCACAACCTAAGCAAGAACTAAAAATGCTGAATCTTCTGCATGGAAAGCACAAATAGGCGGAATGCAAAAACCTGTTCAGCAAGATACCAAAAAGTATGACGGTGGAACTCCGTTAGGACAACAATCCCCACAACGTACTACACCACCTACACCACTACACCACCATCTGGAGGAAATAATGGCAAGTCATCATAGAAAGTAATCTACACAGAATTTGATATTGATAACCTATGAAGCGAAATGAAAAACTATACTGCGATTTAGTGGCTCGGGAGAGTAAAGGCAAAAAGAGTGGCTTATTAGCGATAGTGGAACTCGCTGTGATCATTGTTCTTGCGTGTCACTGTCATGGGCAATGACACTACCGAAGAAGATCCCGGTTGTAATTACTGTTCTACCATGGGCGAAGCAAAATATGTAGGGATGTATCCAGCTATTCCTATCAAACGATGAACATCCCTGAAGCGCATATATCTACCAGGTGGAAACATTCCTCCAAAATTACGTACGCTTCCACCGATGGAGAAGTTCTCACTTCAAATATCAGCTCCCTCTATAACATCATTACTCCTTTCCTGTGCAGATCGAATGACCCTGCAATCGTGAGGATAATCCCTTCGCAGATATTGGATTCAAGAAGCGAGTAGTAACAATAGAATCGACAATACGGGTATCAGGTAGTACCTATCAAAGTTGATTTTATTGAAACTGTAACCGGACGGGGAGCGGGAACTAAACGTTTCCGCGCATTGGTTACGACAACCCGGAAGACGCCGCCCAAGAAAGCAGAAAAACTCAATCCACTAGGTATTTACATCGAAGAATACAATTCACTGAAATCACTCGCATACAAGGAGCACAGTAATGTACAAAAGACATGAGATCCGCGCCATTTTTTTACTCGCTATCAGTATTATTCTGGGAGTTTCCTGTAAAACAATGGACATGGAGCCGAGAAACGAAGTTGTCAAAGACAAACTTGTTGAAATGGAAGAAAAGAGCGAAGAAGAAGTTGCAGTTGAAGAACTGAAAGCCTCCATCGATGTTCAAAATCAAATAGTCTATGTTGATCGCCCTGTGTATATTCCGACTCCTGAGCCAGCGGTAAAACGGACTACCGGTCTTGATTCAGTCAAACAATCTACTGAAGAGGGAACTATCAAACCAACTGAGTACTCACACGCAGCGAGAATCTATGATTATGATCCAGATCAGGTGTATGAAGTATATTGTCAGATACTACGCACAACAGATATACACCTACAGCCCGGTGAGATAGTCATCGATAGTCCATTTGTTTCAGATACCGAGCGATGGATTTTGGTGCAGGTGTTAATCAGCAGAACAATGTTGTCGTTCAACATATCTATGTTAAACCGAAACAGGCCGGACTTGATGCCACACTCATCATAAATACAAATATGAGAGTATACCATGTGGTTTTAAGAAGTTATTCAAACGTGTATATGCCTATTGTGAAATGGAAATATCACAATCAAGGGATGCCACAGATCTTTGCTAAAGACATAACAAAGAAATTCAAGTAGCAACAGAAATGGATACAATAGATCCACGCTTTCTATCATTCGACTACAAGATTACTTTCAATGTTTTCAAGAAACCTCGATGGATTCCAACAAGAGTCTATGATGATGGAAAGAAGACCTATATAACCTTCGGTGAAGAAGTCTTACAGATGGAATTACCAGGGATCTTTGAAAATAAGGCCGACGTGGTAAATTATCGCCCACAGGGGAATTTGATTGTCATTGATAAGCTTATCGAGCGTGTGACAGTCAAGTACAAAAAAGAGCGAATTACAATCGAGAAGAAAAAGGGGTAAGTAATGAGTCAATATGACGAGGAAACCGGCCTTGTTCTTTCGGATGAAGATGAAATTGCACGAGAAGCAGCGCTGGAAGAAGAAAAAGGTACCGAAGATGTTTCTTCAGAAAAAGATGGTGCTTCAGTTGAGCCGAAAACAGTTGTTCCGAGGATTAACAAAAACTCATTTTGTTGTTGGCCGGTGGGCTTGCTTCCCTCATCGTTGTTGTTTCGATTATCTCCCTTCTGAGAGCAAAAAAAGAAGAAGATGGAAGACGGCGTCGCTTCTGAATTGAATGTCCCTGACTTTTCTGTGCAACCTAAGCCCTACGAGGAACGTACGGAAATACGCAATTCGTCTCCTCCGGCCATTCAGGAAGAGAGTCCGGTGTATACCTCCCACTCAGCAAACGAAAAAGTCACAACCGACAGGTGGTGGAAGACCGGCTCAAGTAGATGAAAGTGCGTTGAATGC